>DASTWB010000075.1:0-8922 GCA_035758725.1 Gaiellaceae bacterium | reverse complement strand
ATCCCGTAGGCCTCGGCCCGCTTGGTCATCTCCTCGATCGGCATGTGTTGCGTGGACGGCGTCGACTCGGCCCAGTGGTTGTGCTCGCACACGAACACGGCCGGGACGTTCCAGAGCTGGGCGAGGTTCAGCGACTCGTGGAAGGTGCCGATGTTCGTCGCGCCGTCCCCCAAGAATGCGACCGCGACGCGGGGCTCGTCCCGGAACTTGAAGGCCAGCGCGGCGCCGACGATCGCCGGGAGGCCGCCGCCCACGACCGCGTTCGCGCCCAGGTTCCCGCGCTCAACGTCGTAGAGGTGCATCGAGCCGCCGTAGCCGTGCGAGCAGCCCTCGAGCTTGCCGTAGAGCTCCGCCATCAGCTCGTTCGGATGGGTGCCCTTCGCGAGCGTGTGCCCGTGCGCACGATGCGTCGAGGCGATGACGTCGCCCTCCTCGAGCGCCCGGCAGACCCCGACGGCGACCGCTTCCTGGCCGATTGCGACGTGGAGGAACCCGGGAAGCTCGCCCGCGCGAAAGCGCTCCTCGACCTTCTCCTCGAAGCGCCGGATGAGCAGCATCTCGCGAAAGAAGTCGTGCAGCAGCTCGGGCGAGACCGCCCCCTTCCTCTCAACCTTGGCCACGAACGCCAGTCTAGACTCGGGCGAATGCGTGTCGCGGAGCAGTACGCGGAGCTCGAATCGCGCCTCCCGGCGGACTGGGCGGACGCCCGGTTCGTCCTGACCGCGGACGACCCCCGACAGGCCGATCGGGCGGCTTCGCTGCTGACGCCGTTCGGCCCGGGACGGGTCGGAAACCAGGTCCGCTTCACGGTTCCCGGGCACGGCGGGAAGGCGGATCAGGCGCTGAGGCTGCTCGAGCGGCTCGACCGCGAGCGCATTCGGGGAACGCTCGAGCTGGTCACCGCGTCGGCGTCGGCGCCGGAGACCGAGGACGCGCCGATCGCCTGGCCTCCGGCCGCCGAGCAGTGGGACGTGGCGCTCGCGGCACTGCCCGAGGACTGGACCGACGTCTACGGGCAGATCGAGCTCGCGTCGAGCGACTTCCTCGACCGCGCCGCCCTGCTGATGGGGCCGCTCAACCCCGCCCGCTACGGCGGCGCCGTGGGGTTTCGCTTCCGGGTCGGACGGTACGGCTACGGCGCGGCGGCGGAGATGGCGCGCCGTTGCTTCGAGCGGCTCGACGCGGAGGAGATCGGCGCGCGCATCTCGATCCTTCGTTTTCTCGCGGACACGAGGCCCGTCCTCACGCAGGGGCCGGTCTGGTACCTCGAGGGTCGGGCGGTCTAACGGGATGCGGGGCGACCCTGTCTCGTGGCTGATGATCGAGCCGGGCTGGACGGTCGTCGCGTCCGACGGCAGCGAGATCGGCAGGGTCGAGCAGGTCGTGGGCGACGCCGAGAAGGACATCTTCAGCGGGCTCGCGATCTCGAGCGGGCTCCTGACCGGGCTGGTCGGCAAGGCACGGTTCGTGCCCTCCGAGCGGATCCGGTCGATCACGGAGAGGCGGATCGAGCTCGACTCGCCCTCGGACGACGTCGACCGGTTCGCCGACTACGAGCCCGCGCCCGAGCACGTCCGCCGCTAGAGAGGCGCCCACCCGCCGGCACGGTTCCGGCACAGAGCCGTTTCCCACGCGCGCGCCCGCCCTCGCTACGCTCGCCGCGGGGGGAGGCCGGGTGCGCCTGATCTAAGGGACCCCCGGCGCCATCCGCCGTAGCCGCAGCATCGCGACGATCCCGAGGGCCGGTCCGGGCGCGAGGAACGCGAAGGCCCAGCGCCACCCGACCTCGTCCTCCAGGAACGGCAGCAGCCAGATCGTGACGACGGTGAGCGCGAAGCCGACCGCCATCTGCAGGCCCAGCGCCGTCCCGACGTAGGCCTGGTCGGCGTGCTCGGTCACCAGTGTCGAGAACTGGGCCGAGTCGGCCACGACCGTGAAGCCCCAGGCGAGCCCGACGGCGAGCACCAGCCACCCGGGCGCGTCGACGAGAAAGCCGATCGCCAGGGCGAGGAATCCCGAACAGGCCATCATCAGCGCCGCGCTCTCGGCGCGGCCGATCCGGTCGCCCAGCAGCCCACCGGCCAGGCAGCCGATCGCGCCGACGCCGATGACCGCGAACGCCGCGTAGGCGGCGCCGGAGCCGCCCTCCACGGTCGCGCGAAAGAAGACGAGGAACCAGGCCCACATCGCGTAGAGCTCCCACATGTGGCCGAAATAGCCGAGCGCGGCGAGCCGCACGCCGCGGTTGCGGAAGACGAGACCGATCTGCCGCCGGTCGAAGCGGGCTCGTGGGAAGGAGTACGGCCCCTCCCCCACGGCGAGCGCGATGAAGCCGCCGAGCACCGTGAGCAACGAGGTGGCGACGATCACGACCTGCCAGTCGAGGCCGCCGAGGGCGTTGACGAGGTGCGGGGCCGCCGAGCCGAGCGTGACGGCGCCGACGGCGACCCCCAGAGCCGTCCCGCGGCGTGCCCGGTACCACGTGGAGATGAGCTTCGCGGCCGGCGGATAGACCCCGGCCAGGAAGAACCCCGTCGCCACCCGAAGCGGAATCGCGAGCTCGGGACCGTCGGCCGCCACGAGCAGGAGGTTCACGGCCGCAGCGCCGGCGCAGGCAGCGAGCATCAAGGCGCGTGTCGAGACGACGTCCGGAAGCGTCAGGGCGCTCGACGTGATCGCCCCGGCGACGAACCCGAGCTGGACCGCGATCGTCAGCCACGCGGTGGCGGTGTTCGAGAGATCCCACTCGTCCCGGAGCTGCGGCACGACCGCAGTCGCCGAGAACCAGGTCGTCATCGACAGGACGAGGGCTGCGGCCAGCAGCCCCAGTGCCTTCAGAGCGGCTCTGTCCACACGAGCGCGGTCCCGTCCAGCACGACGGTGCCCTCCTGGTTCACGATCGTGGTGCGCAGCCGTGTGAGCGGCTTGTCGTCTCTCGCCTCGAGCACCTCGACCTCGGCCGTGATCTCGTCGCCCGGCCGCACCGGCGACTTGAAGCTCCAGTCCACATGGAGGAACACGCTTCCGGGACCGGGGAGATCCTCGGCGACCACCGCGTTGAGCAGGCCCGAGGTCACGCCCCCCTGGACGATCAGCCCGCCGAAGCGGGACCGTGCGGCCGCGTCCTCGTCGTAGTGGAGCGGGTTGCGGTCGCCCGTGAGCTCGGTGAAGAGCTCGATGTCGCGCTCGGTGACCAGCCTGCTCCGGCGGGCGACGGCTCCCACCTCAGCCAATGACCTGCTCCAGCTCCCGGGCGAGAGCGGCCGCGCCGTCACCGTCGGCCGTGACCACGAGGCAGGTGTCGTCGCCCGCCAGGGTTCCGACGATCAACGGGTGCTCGATCCGGTCGAGCGCGCGGGCGATTACCGGGGCCGACCCGAGCTCGGAGTGCACGACGACGACGTTCTGGGCAGCCACAGCGCGCAGGCCGAACGTCGACAGGACCGCGGCGAGCGCCTCCCGCGGCTCGGCCCGGCGGCCGTCCTGCGGGAGGACGTAGCGCGGCCGTCCGAGCTGGTCGCGCGTCTTCTCGAGCCCCAGCTCGCGGATGTCGCGGGAGACCGTCGCCTGCGTGGCGCGGCACCCTTCCGCGGAGAGCGCTGCGAGCAGATCGTGTTGTGTGCCGAGCCGCCGGCGGGAGACGAGGCTCGCGATGAGCCGCTGACGCTCCGCCTTGCCGAAGGGTCGGGCGTCTGGCTGCATGGGGCGAGCATAGTTCCCGACCCGGCGCCGCCGAGGTTTCCGCAGGCGCCCGCGCGGTAAGTTTCCCCCGACGATGCTGCGCAAGCTCATGTGGACCCTGATCTACGGCGTCTTCGGCGCGCTCGCCGCGCTCGCCGCGCGGTTCGCCGCGTCGCGCGTCTACCGGCTCGTGACCGGCGAAGAGCCGCCGGCGAAGAGATGACGACGAAGGCCGACCAGGCGATCGACCGCGCCGCGGACCGGCTGCGCCAGCTTGCCGACCGCGCCGCCGCCGAAGGAGGAGTCGCCGCCATGTTCGCGGAGCCCCTGGCCGAGGACGCCGTCTTCCTCCGCAAGCTCAAGCCGAGCCTGATCGCCGCTCGCGTCAGGGGCGAGGCACCGACGAACCAGCCGGCCCGGAGCGACGCGCCGGCCGCGCCGAAGGCCAGCGCACGCCCGAAGCGGAAAGGGGGCGGCGGCCCGAGCCCGTTCCTCATCGTCGGCGCGGCGCTCGTCGCGGGCGTCGTGCTTGCCAAGGTGATCGACTGGAGGGGCCATGCCCACCCCCGAGGCTGAGTCCCAGGCAACGCTCGGCTCCGCCGCGAAGGGCGTGGCCGAGCATGCGAGCACGATCGCGAGGCTCGAGCTCGAGCTCGCGTCGCTCGAGCTCAAGCGCAAGGTCGCCGCGATCGGCCTCGGGCTCGGCCTCCTGGCCGGCGCCGCCGCGCTCGCCTTCTACGCGATCGGCTTCCTCTTCGCGACGATCACGGCCGCCCTCGCGACGTTCCTGCCGGTCTGGCTCTCGCTGCTGATCGTCACGCTCGTCCTGCTCGCGGTCGCGGGCCTGCTGGCGTGGCTCGGGATCCGCAGCGTCGGACGCGGAACGCCCCCGGTGCCCCAGCAGGCGATCGACGAGGCGAAGCTCACGACCCAGGCGCTGAAGAGCAATGGCAGCGGGTAACTCACGCACGCCGGAGCAGGTCCGGCACGAGCTCGAGAGCGAGCGGGAGCGGCTCGCGGAGGCGGTCGACGTCCTCCGTGCCGAGGTCAAGGAGGCGACGGATGTCGGGTCCAAGCTCCGGGCGCACCTGCCGGCAGCGGCTGCCGGGGCCGCGGGCCTGGGCTTCCTGCTCGCGGGCGGGGTCGGCGCCACGATGAGGCTGCTGGCGCGTCGGGGCCGCGAGGGGAAGGAGAAGGCCCGCTTCGGCCGCTTCTCCTTCATCGACCGCGACTGACGCCGCTGCGGGCCGTCGTCTAGCTCGATCGCCGGGCCGGCGCTCACGCAGCCGGTGGGGAGAACGCGAGCCTCGTGGCGACGACCCGGCGATCGCGTTCGACCTTCCTAGGTCGCCCTGAAGCTCCCTCGCATCACCCTCCTGTGAGGGTCGCAGACGAAGCGGTAGGTACCGCCCTTTCGGAAGGTCACCGTCCACGTCACGGTCCCTCGGAAGCGAACAGACGTCTTCTTGTTCACCCCTGGGCCGGAGAGGTGGAAGTCGTGCTTCGCCGACCGGTCGCGGACGACGATCCTGTACCGCCCGGCCTTGAGCCGCGTGACGCGGGCGCCGCGGCTCGTCCGCAGCGAGATCGTGGCCCCCGGCCCGACCGTGCCGGTCAGCGTCGGCGGTCGCGCCGGCGGCGGCGGGGCCGGCGGGCCGCCGCCCGTGGTGAACGACCCGCGCATCGAGCCGCTGTGGGGATCGCACTGGAAGCGGTAACGGGCCTTGTCCTGCAGCGTGACGTTCCACGTCACCACGCTCGTGGTCTCGACCTCGGACCGTTCGTCGACACCCGGGCCCATCAGGTGGAAGTTGTGCTGGATGGACTCGTCGTGGACTTCGATCGTGTACGCGCCGGCCGGGATGTCGGTCACGGCCGACCCGTTCTCGTGGCGCAGGGAGATCTCCATCGGATCGCTGACCGTTGCGATCAACTTGGTCTGGGCGAGCCCGACTGAGGGCGATGCAAGGGCCGCCAAGGTCGCGAGGGCGGCGAATACGGGAAGGCGAACGCGGTGGGTCATGGTCCCCTCTACGGCACCGCCGGCCGTTTCGGTTTTAGACTCGCATCATGCGACTCCGCACGAACGCGAAGGTCGAGCTGATCAAAGGCGTGCCGCTCTTCTCGGAGCTCGGGCGGAAGGAGCTCGACGAGGTCGCCTCGATCGCCGACGAGATCGATCTCGCGGAGGGGAAGGAGCTGACCGTCGAAGGCCAGCCGGGCCGCGAGTTCATGGTCATCGTCGAGGGGGACGCGACCGTCCGGAAGGGCGGCGAGGAGGTCAACCGGCTCACCGCCGGCGACTTCTTCGGCGAGATCGCGCTCGTGCGGCAGCAGCCCCGCTCGGCGACCGTGACCGCAGCGACGCCGATCAGGGCGCTCGTCATCACGGACCGAAGCTTCCGGGCGCTCCTCGAACACTCTCCGGGAATCGAGGAGAAGGTCATGAGCGCGCTGTCGGCCCGGCTCGGGCCGGACGACTCCTTGTAGCGCTTCGCGCACTTCGTCGAAAGTCTCACGACTTTCGGCGACCGTATCGAGCCGGGCAGCGCTTCGCGCTGCGCGGCGCAGTTGCGCTGGGAGCTTCCTTCTCGAGTCGCCTGTGAGGCGAAACGGGCTCGGCCCGTTTCGCGGCGGGATCGTCATGCCCTCAGCTCGGCGCCGAAGCGGTCCTTCAGCGTGGTCACGATCTTCTCCCTCAGGCCGGAGGCTTCCGCGTCCGTGAGTGTGCGCTCGGGAGAGCGGAACTCCACCCGAAACGCGATCGACTTCTGTCCGTCGCCCACCTGCTCGCCGCGGTAGACGTCGAACGGCTCCATCGCGCGCAGCTCGGGCACCGCGCTTCGGGCGGCCTCGACGAGCTCGTCGGCGAGTACTCCCTCCGGGACGACGAAAGCGAGGACCTGCTTGAGCGGCGGAAAGGCGATGACGTCCTCGTAGGTCCAGTCCGAGGAGGGGCTGAGCGTGGCGAAGTCGAGCTCGAACGCGCTCCAGGCGCCTTCCAGCAGTCCCGGCCTCAGCTCGCCGACCACGCCGTAGGGCGTCGTCGCCGTCTTCCCGGGATGCATGAGGGGATGCTGCCCGCGCTCGAAGGGCGCGACCGCCCGCCCGACCGCGAAGATCTCCTCCACCGCGCCCTTCGCACGGCCGTACGGCCCCTGGATCAGGCCGGCGACGTGGACGCGTTCATCCGGTAGCTCCCCCTCGCCGGGCAGATACACGTGTGCGATCTCGAAGATCGCGATCCCCTCGTTCCCGGCGTCGAGGTTGTGCTGCGCCACGCCGACGAGGCTCGGCAGA
The DNA here is from genome assembly GCA_035758725.1 of Gaiellaceae bacterium. GTDB lineage: Bacteria > Actinomycetota > Thermoleophilia > Gaiellales > Gaiellaceae > JACDAN01. Next base: position 1,941 of record DASTWB010000075.1, on the reverse strand, counting down.
AGCGTCGTGCGCAGCACGGCCATGTCCTGCGACTGCGGCTGCGGAATGCGGTACGCGCTGGGATGCGGGTCGTCCTGCACGAGGCTCGGCGTGTAGACCTCGAAGTAGCCCAGGCCGACGAGGACGTCCTCCACCACCCGGCGGTGGTGCTGCCCGGCGGACAGCCGTCCGTACATCTCCTGGCGCATCGGAAGCGTGAACGGCACCTCGTCCAGCTTCATCCGGGCGACCTCCTCGATCAGATCCACCTCGCGGGTGACGTCGCGCGCGCGCCAGGTCGGAACCGTCACCTGGTCACCGGACGCGGCGAAGCCGAGTGCCTCGAGCACCCGGTGTTGCTCGTCGGGCGGCACGTCGACGCCGAGAAGCGCCGAGGTCCGTTCCGGCCGCAGCGTGACCACCAGGGGCTCGGGGAGCTCGCCGCTGACGTCGCTGTCACCGACCCACCGTGCGCCGGCGAGATCGGCGAAGAGCCGGCTGCAGAGCCGGGCCGCGTCCTCGGCGAGATACGGATCGATCCCCTTCTCCCACCGACCGGACGCCTCCGAACGCAGGCCGAGCCGCTCCGACGTGCGCTGGATCCCGCTCGGCTCGAAGTTCGCGGCCTCGAGGAGGACGTCGGTCGTCCCGTCCGTCACCGCGCTGTCCTCGCCGCCCATGACGCCTGCGATCGCGACCGCCCGCTCGGCGTCGGCGATGACCAGGTCGTCCGGGGTCAGGATGCGAACGGTGCCGTCCAGCGTCCGGATCTCCTCGTCGGGGCGGGCACGTCGGACGACGATGCGCCCTTCGGCGAGCTTGGACTGGTCGAACGCGTGCAGGGGGCTCCCGAGCGCGAGCATCGCGTAGTTGGTCGCGTCGACGACGTTGGAGATCGGCCGCATGCCGGCGGCGAGCAGGCGCGCCTTGACCCACATCGGCGAAGGGCCGATCTCGACGTCGCGGAACGTGCGGCCCACGTAGCGCGGGCAACGGTCGAAGTCCTCGATGCGAATGTCGACGGGCTCCTGGGCGGCGCGCTCCGGCTCGGTGCCGGGCAGGGGGCCGAGCTCGGCCCCGAAGAGCGCTGCCACTTCCCGGGCGACTCCGTAGACCGAGAGCAGGTCGGGCCGGTTGGGCGTCGTCTCGATCTCGAGCACCTCCTCAGCCAGCGGGAGGACGTCGGCGAGCGGCGTGCCGGGCTCCGGGCCGTCGTCCAGCACGATGATCCCCGAATGGTCCGTGCCGAGCTCGAGCTCTCGCTCGGAGAGGATCATCCCGGACGAGCTCTCACCCCGCAGCTTCACCTCCGCGAGCCGCTGGCCGTCCGGCAGAACCGCGCCCGGCAACGCGACCGCCACCGTGGCGCCCTCGCCGAAGTTCCACGCGCCGCAGACGATCTGCCGCGGCTCACCTTCACCCACGTCGACCCGGCAGAGCTGGAGGCGGTCCGCGTTCGGATGCTTCCCGGCCTGCACGACACGGCCCACGCGGAAGAGCCCGACGTTGCCGTCCTGGTCCGGGACGCCGTGCCGGATGATCCGCTCGACCTCGCAGGTCGAGATCGCGAGCCGCTCGGCGATCTCCGGCGTGGACGCGTCGACCTCCACGTACTCGCGCAGCCACGTCATGGGCACGCGCATCAGAACTGCTCCAGCAGTCGCAGGTCGTTCTCCCAGAGAGCGCGGATGTCGGGCAGGCCGTGGCGGAGCAGCGCCATCCGCTCCAGCCCCCAGCCGAAGGCGAACCCCGTGACCTCCTCGGCGTCGTACCCGACGAACTCGAACACGTTGGGGTCGACCATCCCGGCGCCGCCGATCTCGATCCAGCCCGACTGGCGGCAGACGCGGCAGCCGGCGCCGTCGCAAAGGAAGCACGAGACGTAGGCCTCGATCGACGGCTCGGTGAACGGGAAGAAGTGGGTGGCGATCCTGGTCTCCCGCTCGGGGCCGAACAGCGAGC
>DASTWB010000247.1:0-8804 GCA_035758725.1 Gaiellaceae bacterium | reverse complement strand
ATGTCCACGGCCGTCACGGGAGCCTTCCTCGCCGCCAAGCCGGCCGAGCCGCTCGAGGCCGCTGCCGAGGCCCTCGTCGCCTTCGGCGCCGCAGGAGAGGACGCAGCACGCGGGGCCAGGGGCCCGGGCACCTTCCACGCGGCCCTCTACGACGCGCTCTACAACCTCGATCCGGACACCCTCGACGAGCGGGCGAAGCTGAGCGAGTGAGGCTCCACGCGATCGTCGACGACCTCGAGACGGCCCAGGTCGCGGCCGAAGGCGGCGCGACCGTCCTCCAGCTCCGCCTGAAGGACGTCTCGACCGACGAGCGCGTCGAGCGCGGCCGCCCCTTCCGCGAGCTCTGCGACGACACCGGCCTCACCTTCGTCGTCAACGACGACGTCGACGCGGCGATCGAGCTTCGGGCCGACGGCGTGCACCTCGGCCGGGACGACCGCGGGGTGGAGCTCGCGATCCGGACGCAGCTGCTCCTCGGCCGCTCGGCCTCCACCGTCACAGAAGCGGTCGAGGCCACGAAACAGGGCGCGAGCTATATCGGCGCAGGCCCGGTGTGGGCCACGCCGAGCAAGGAGGACGCAGACCCGCCGATCGGGCTCGAAGGACTCGCGGCGATCTCGAACGCCGTCTCGATTCCGGTCGTCGCCATCGGCGGGATCGACGTCACGAATGCCCGCGCGTGCATCGATGCGGGGGCGACGGGCGTGGCGGTCATCCGGGCCGCCCGCGACGCAGCGAGGCTCAGTGCGGCTCTCTGAGCTCGGCGAGTTCGGCTTCCTGGAGGAGCTCGAGCGCCGCGGCCTCGCGCAGGCGATCGAGCACGACGCCGCGGAGGTGAACGGCGTCGTGGTGACCCAGGATGCGCTCGTCGAAGGCGTGCACTTCGGGCTGGCGTGGATCTCGTTCCGCGACCTCGGCTTTCGTGCGGGAGCGGTCAACCTGAGCGACCTCGCCGCTTCGGGTGCCGAGCCCCTGGCGCTCGTCGTCTCCCTCGGGACGACCCCTGACACGAAGGTCGAGGATCTGATCGAGCTCTACGAGGGGATCGCGGAGCTCGGCGTGCCCGTCGTCGGCGGCGACACGACCCGGGCGGAGAGCCTGATGCTCGCGGTCACCGCCCTCGGGCGCTCGGATCGCGTTCCCGGCCGCGCCGGAGCCCGGCCGGGCGACCTCCTCGTCGTGACCGGCCCGATGGGCGCGGCAGGTGCGGCCTTCCGCGAGCAGCGCTACCTCCGTCCGCCGGTCAGGATCGCCGAGGGACGACGACTGGCGCGGACGGCGCACGCGATGCTGGACGTCTCCGACGGGATCGCGCGGGACGCCGGCCACATCGCGCACCGGTCCGGCGTCAGATGCGTGATCGAGCTCGACCGCGTCCCGCTCGCGCCGGGCGCGACCCTCGACGACCTCGGCTTCGGGGAGGATTTCGAGCTGCTCGCCGCCGTGCCGGAGCCGGACTTCCACGTCGTCGGCCGCTGCGAGGAAGGGGACGGAGTCCTGCTCCTCCGCGACGGCCGCCCGTACGTGCTCACGGGCTGGGACCACTTCAAAACCGTCTAGCGCCTCGCGCCGTACCGTGCTAACGGTTCCCCGTGGCCTCGTTCCTCCTGCGACGCGCCGCCTGGATGGTCGTGATGTTCCTGTCCGTCACGGTCGTCACCTTCATCATCTTCTTCGTCATCCCGTCCGAGGACGACCAGGCGAGCCTGGGGCGGGGCGGCGCGGACGTCGACGTGCGCACGACGGTGCAGATCGACGGGCCGCTCTACGAGGAGTACGCCGAGTTCCTCCGCAAGGTGCTGACGCAGGGCTCGCTGGGCGACTCGTGGGTGATGCGCGGCCAGGAGGTGAACGAGATCCTCGTCCGCGCCGCCCCGGTGACGCTCTCGCTCGTGATCGGCGGCGCCGTCCTCTGGATGCTGATCGCGATCCCGACCGGCCTGCTCGCCGCGTTACGACCGCGGAGCGCGCTCAGCCGCCTGACGACGGTGTTCGTCCTGGTCGGGGTGTCGGCGCATCCGCTCTGGATGGGCCTGATGCTCTCCTACATCGTCGGCGCGAGGCTCGGCCTGACGCCGACGGGCGGCTATTGCGAGGTCTTCAGCCCGGCGTCGAACTGCGGCGGGCCGGCCCAGTGGGCGTACCACCTGCTGCTCCCGTGGTTCACGTTCGCGCTCATGTACGCGGCGATCTACACGCGGATGATCCGCGCGAGCACGCTCGAGACGCTGAACGAGGACTACGTCCGCACGGCGCGGGCAAAAGGGGCGCCGGAGTGGCTCGTGGTCCGCTCGCACGTGCTCCGGAACGCGATGCTCCCGGTCGTCACCATGCTGGGCATGGACATCGCGCTCTCGCTCAGCGCGACGCTCTTCGTGGAGACGGCGTACGGGCTGCCGGGGCTCGGCCGGCTGTTCGCCACGAGTCTCGCCCGGCGAGACTTCCCGGTCTTGCTCGGCATCACGATCTACACGACCCTCGTCGTGATCGTGGTCAACTTCGTGATCGACGTGCTCTACGGGGTGATCGACCCCCGGGCGCGTGCGGATCGTCGAGGCGAGGAAGCACCGCGCGCCGCTGAGCGGGAACGCCGGGTCGGCGAGACCGCTACTCAGCCAGCCACGTAGCCCACGCGCGCTCGTAGTGGGCGGGGGCGCGGGCGCCGACCACGGTCTCCTGCGCCTCGCCGTCGGCGAAGAGGATCGCGGTCGGCAGCGCGAGCACCTCGTAGCGCGAGGCCGTGAGCGGGTTCTGGTCGACGTTCAGCTTCGCGAACTCGACCCGGCCGCCGGCCCGGTCGGCCAGGCGCTCGAGCACGGGCTCCAGGGCGTGACAGGGGCCGCACCACGGCGCCCAGAAGTCGACCACGACCGGGTGCTCGGCCCGGAGGACGTCCTCCTCGAAGCTGGCGTCGGTGACCTCACGCACGGGCCCGAAGCCTACTCAGGCGCAGCAGGGGCACCTTCCAGATCGCCTCGAGGACGATCGACCTGCTCATCTTCGAGCCGCCGACCTCGCGGTCGACGAAGACGATCGGAACCTCGACGACCCGGAAGCCCGCGCGCCGCGCCCGGTACGTCGTCTCGATCTGGAACGCGTAGCCCCTGGAGTGAATCGCCTCCAGGTCGATCGTCTCGAGCACGGCCCGGCGGTAGACCTTGAAGCCGCCGGTCAGATCGCGGATCCCCAGCCCGAGGATGACCTGGGCGTAGAGCGAGCCGCCGCGCGAGATCAGGCGCCGGACCAGGCCCCAGTTCTTCGTCCCGCCGCCCGGGACGTACCGCGACCCGAGCACGACGTCCGCGCCCTCGGCCGCCGCGACGAGCCGGGGAAGGTCGGCCGGATCGTGGGAGAAGTCGCAGTCCATCTCGGCAACGAGGTCGGCGCCCAGCTCGAGCGCGCGACGGAAGCCGGCAAGGTACGCGGGGCCGAGACCCTCCTTGCGCTTGCGGTGGAGCACGTCCACGTCGTCGCGCTCGGCGGCCAGCCGGTCCGCGATCTCGCCGGTCCCGTCCGGCGAGTTGTCGTCGATGACGAGGATCCGCCCGCCGTCGGGCAGGACGTCGCCGAGCGCCGAGACCATCGCCTCGAGGTTCTCGCGCTCGTTGTACGTGGGCAGGCAGACCACAAGCACGTCCCTATGATCGTGACGTGGCGACCACGCTGCCCCGGAACGCGCAGGTGGCGGAGCAGTTCGACCTGCTCGCCGACCTCCTCGAGCTCGAGGGGGAGCAGCAGTTTCGCGTGCTCGCCTACCGCCGGGCGGCCGACCAGATCCGCTCCGCGGCAGGCCCCATCGCCGAGCTCGCGCTCGAGGGCGAGGCCAAGAACCTGCCGGGGATCGGCAAGACGATCGAGTCGAAGATCGTCCAGATCGTCGAGACGGGCGAGATCGAGGCGCTCACGAAGCGCAAGGCGCGGATCCCGGCCGGCGTCGCCGAGTTCCTGCGCCTCCCCGCGCTCGGGCCGAAGACGGCGCGCCGGATCTGGCAGGAGCTCGGCATCACGACGATGGAGGACCTCCGCAAGGCGGCCGAGGCCGAGCGGCTGCGCTCCCTTCCCGGCCTCGGGGCGAAGACGGAGGAGCGGATCCTCCGCGCGCTCGCCGAGAAGCCGCGAGAGAAGCGGCCTCTGCTCGCAAAGGCGCTGCCCGCCGTCCAGGCCGTCGTCGAGGTCCTCCGTGACCATCCCGCGAGCAACGAGGTCTCCGAGGCTGGATCGGTGCGCCGACGCACCGAGACGGTCAAGGATCTCGACATCATCGCCACCGCGTCCGATCCGGCGGCCCTGACCGAGTACTTCACGAAGCTGCGCTGGGTCGCCGAGGTCAAGGCGCACGGGAAGACGAAGGCGACGGTGCTCTCGCACGACGGCCTCGTCTTCGACCTTCGCGTCGTTCCGCCCGAGGCATACGGCAACCTCCTCCAACACTTCACCGGCTCGAAACGGCACAACGTGGAGCTTCGAGAGGACGCGGTGCGCCGCGGCTTCTCCGTCTCCGAGTACGGCGTCAAGGAGGTCGAGAGCGGCGAGGTCTTCACGGCGCGGACGGAGGAGGAGCTCTACGAGCGGCTCGGCTACCAGTGGATCCCGCCGGAGCTCCGCGAGGGCGGGGGCGAGCTGGCCGCGGCTCGGAAGGGCGAGCTTCCCACGCTGGTGGAGCTCTCCGACCTCCGCGGCGACCTGCACATGCACACGACGTGGTCGAACGACGGCAAGAACACCCTCGAGGAGATGGCCGAGGCGGCAACGGCGCGAGGCTACGACTACATCGCGATCACCGACCACGCGCACTACCTCCGTGAAGGGCGGCTCCACGCGCAGTGGGAGGAGATCGGCGCGCTCGAGGATCGGCTCGCGCCGTTGCAGATCCTGCGCGGGGTGGAGGTCAGCATCCGGGCGGACGGGTCGGTCGACCTGCCCGACGGCGAGCTCGCCGAGTGCGACTGGGTCGTCGCCTCGCTCCACTCGGCGTTCGACAAGAGTCCGACCGAGCGGCTGCTGGCGGCGATGGAGAACCCCCATGTCGACTGCATCGGGCACATGACGGCCCGGAAGCTCAACCGGCGCGACGGGGCCGACATCGCGCTCGACAGGGTGTTCGAGAAGGCGGTCGAGACCGGGACCTTCGTCGAGATCAACTCCCAGCCGGACCGGCTCGACCTGCGCGACACCCACGCGAGGGCGGCGGCGGAGGCAGGCGTCCGGATCGTCGTCAACACCGACAGCCACGAGGTGGGCGCCCTCGACTTCGCCGAGCTCGGGATCGCGCTTGCGCGCCGCGCGTGGCTGACGAAGGAGCAGGTCGTCAACACCCGCACGTGGAAGCAGATCGAGAAGCTCCGAGGACGATGAGCTTCCGGGAGGACGGGGCCACGACGCTCGAGTGGGTCGCGGCGTACCTGGAGCGACTGCGGGAGTTTCCCGTCCTCGCGCAGGTCGAGCCCGGCGAGATCCGGTCACGCCTCCCGGCGGGGCCACCCGACGAGCCCGAGCCCTTCTCTGCGGTGCTCGCCGATCTCGACGGGATGCTGATGGACGGCGTCACCCACTGGCAGAGCCCACGCTACTTCGCGTACTTCGCGAACACCGGAGCCGAGCCGGGGATCCTCGCCGAGCTCCTGATCGCGGCGCTCAACCAGGTCGGGATCCTCTGGCGGGCGTCGCCCGTGCTCCAGGAGCTCGAGGAGGTGACGCTCGACTGGCTCCGCCAGCTCCTCGGTCTCCCGGAGGGGCTGCACGGGCACATCGAGGACACGGCGTCGGTGGGCACCCTGGCCGCGCTGGCGGCGGCGAGGACGGCCGCGCCCGGCCGGCGCGTCGTGCTCGCGTCCGAGCACGCGCACTCGTCGGTGGACAAGGCGTGCCGCATCCTGGAGCTCGAGGCCCGCAAGGTCCCCGTGGACGGGGAGTACCGGCTGCGGCCCGAGCTGCTGGAGCTGGACGATGCGTGCGCCGTCGTCGCGACGGTCGGCACGACGTCGACCGCCTCCGTGGATCCGGTCCCGGAGGTCGCGGCTGCCTGCGAGGCCGCCGGAACGTGGCTCCACGTCGACGCCGCCTACGCCGGCGCCGCCGCCGTCTGCCCGGAGCTCCGCCCGCTCTTCGCCGGCTGGGAGCGGGCGGACTCGGTGGTCGTCAACCCCCACAAGTGGCTGGCGACGCCGATGGACTGCTCCGCGCTGTGGACGCGGCGGGTCGAGGACTTCCGCCGCGCCTTCAGCCTCGTCCCCGAGTACCTGCGCGTCTCGGAGGACGTCGTCAGCCTGAACGAGGTGTCCGTGCCGCTCGGCCGCCGCTTCCGGGCGCTCAAGCTCTGGGCCGTGCTCCGGACGTTCGGACGCGACGGGCTCCAGGCGATGATCCGTGAGCACGTGCGGCTCGCGGAGCGCTTCAGGCGGTGGGTGGAGGACGAGCCGGGCTGGGAGGTCTGCGCGCCGCGGCATTTCTCGCTCGTCTGCTTCCGCCGGGAGGGCAGCGACCGCGACAACGAGGCATTGCTGGAACGCGTCAATGCCTCGGGGGAGGTCTTCCTGTCCCACACGCGACTCGACGGCCTGTACGTCCTCCGGCTCGCGATCGGGAACGCGCGGACGACCGAGGACGACGTCCGGCTGGCCTGGGACGTGCTCCGGCGGGAGGCGGCGTAGTGCGGTACCGGGCGGTCATCTTCGACCTCTGGCAGACGCTGGTGCCGTGGCCCGTCGAAGGCGCGAAGCGGATGTACGAGGATCTGGCGGCCCACTTCGGCTCCGAGCCGGAACGCTTCCGGGAGCTGTGGCTCCGCGGCAGGCGCGAGCGCGAGCTCGGGCCGATGGAGCCGCACCTCCACTCGCTCGCGCGGGAGCTCGGCTTCGAGGGCGACGTGGGCGCGGCCGTGGCGCTCCGGCGGGAGTGGACGCTCGAGCACCTCGTCCCGAGGCCGGACGCCGTTCCGACGCTCGAAGAGCTTCGCCGGCGGGGGCATCTCCTCGGGATGATCAGCGCCTGCTCCGCCGAGGTTCCCGAGGTCTGGGAGCAGACGCCGTTCGGCGGTCGCTTCGACTCGGCGGTCTTCTCCTGCTCGGTCGGGGTCAGCAAGCCCCACCCGAGGATCTACGAGGTCGCGTGCGAGGAGCTGGGCGTCGGCGCGGCCGACTGTCTGTTCGTCGGCGACGGAGCGAACGACGAGCTGCCCGGCGCCGAGCGGGCGGGCATGACGTCGCTGCAGCTCCGCGTCCCGGGCGAGCCGCTCACCGAGGAGGGCGAGCGCTGGGCAGGTGCCTATGTCGAGCGCCTGTCAGACGTGCTCGACCAGGCGTGACTGGCTGCCCCGGTCGTCGAAGCTGAAGAGCGAGAGGAAGCGCTCGGCGTCGGCCCGGCTGCCGCTGACCTTCACGGCCTTCGACTCGAGCGCCTTGCGGATGGGCACCTCGCCGGAGGCGATGCGGAAGAGTGACGCCGGGTCGGTCTCGATGACGACGTCCGCCTCCGGGGAGGACGCCTCCTCGACGAGCAGCTCGCCGTCGTCGAACCGCGCGGTCACCGCGTGGCCGTCGACGCGGATCTCGAAGACCTTGTCCGGGACGCAGCCGCCCGTGCAGGTCGCGCGCACGGCGTTCACGAGCCATCCGGGCGCGAGGTGGTCCTTCGTCGTCGGCGGGCCCAGCGATCTCGCGCCCCAGCGGCCGAGCGCGTAGAGCGGCTCCCTGAGCTCCTCGCCGTAGGGCGTGAGCTCGTAGACGCTCGCCGCAGCCGGCGGGGGAAGCCTGCGCTTCTGGATGACGCCGGCCCCTTCGAGGTCTCTGAGCCTGTTCGCCAGGATGTTCGTCCCGATCCCGGGGAGGGCGCCGGCGAGGTCCGTGTACCGCTTCGGGCCGTTGAGGAGCTCGCGGACGACGAGGAGAGCCCAGCGTTCGCCGACCAGCTCGAGTGCGTGAGCCACGGGGCAGTACTGGTCGTAGCGCTTCGCCACACCGGGAAGTATAGCGCGCCAGCTTGCGTTTCTGAAGGAAATACTTGCGAAACAAAAGTACATCCTGTAGTTTCGCAAGCACGCAGGAAACGACGGAAGGGACTCATGGTCGAAAAGACGCAACGGAAATGGCTCGCACTCGCATTGCTCGCGGCCGTGCAGTTCATGGTCGTCCTCGACATCGCGATCGTGAACGTCGCACTGCCCTCGATCCAGACCGACCTCGGCTTCTCGCAGGAGAACCTCCAGTGGGTGATCAGCGCCTACGCGCTCCTGTTCGGAGGCCTGCTCCTCCTCGGCGGGAGGGCCGCCGACCTCCTCGGCCGGCGCCGGCTCTTCATCGTCGGCACGATCGTCTTCAGCGCCGCCTCGCTCCTCTCGGGGTTCGCGTGGAGCGACGACGCGCTGATCGTCGCCCGGGCGTTTCAGGGGCTGGGCGCGGCGATCATCACGCCGGCCGCGCTGTCGATCCTGACCACGACCTTCACGGAAGGCCGGGAGCGCAACGCCGCCCTCGGCGTGTGGGGCGCGGTCGGCGCGTTCGGCGCCGTCGCCGGCGTCCTGCTCGGCGGCGTGCTCACCGACCTCCTGAGCTGGGAGTGGATCTTCTACATCAATGTGCCCGTCGGGTTGACCGCCCTCGTGCTGACGCCGTTCCTCCTCACGGAGAGCCGCGACGCGCAGGTGAAGAGCTTCGACGCGCCCGGCGCGGTGCTCGTCACCGGCGTGCTGATCACGCTGGTGTACGCCATCACCCAGGCCAACGGGTACGGCTGGAGCTCGGTCGAGACGATCGGCCTGTTCGCCGCCGCCGGCGCGCTGCTCGCGGGCTTCGTGGCCTGGGAGCTCC
>DASTWB010000241.1:0-3462 GCA_035758725.1 Gaiellaceae bacterium | reverse complement strand
GCGCATCCGTGGGCCGTAGGTGTTGAAGATCCGGATGATGCCGGTGTCCACGCGATGCGTGCGCCGGTAGGCCATCGTCAGCGCCTCGGCGAACCGCTTCGCCTCGTCGTACACCGAGCGTGGCCCGACCGGGTTGACGTTGCCCCAGTAGGTCTCCGGTTGCGGGTGCACGTCCGGGTCGCCGTAGATCTCGCTCGTCGACGCGAGCAGGAAGCGGGCGCGCTTCCACTTCGCGAGGCCGAGGGCGTTGTGCGTCCCGTACGACCCCGTCTTGAGCGAGTGCAGCGGCTGGCGGAGGTAGTCGATCGGGCTCGCGAGCGCCGCCAGGTGGAACACGAAGTCGACCGGCTCGTCGATGTCGATCCGCTCGATCACGTCGTGGTACAGGAACGAGAACCGGTCGTCGCGGATGTGCTCGAGATTCGAGAGCGTGCTCGACTCGAGATTGTCGATGCAGATCACCCTGTGGCCCTGCGTCAGCAGGTACTCACAGAGGTGGGAGCCGAGAAACCCGGCTCCCCCGGTCACGACGGCGGTGGCCACTGGCGACCTAGCCTATCGGCCTTCCCGGTCGGCCCAGGTGATCCTTACGAACGCTTTACGGCGCAAAAACCCCTGCTATCTGAGGTCTTTGTTGCTCTCCATGTCGAACCACATCGCAAAGAGCGTGAATTGCGTGCCGGAGATCAGGAGGAGGGCGACGAGGGTCGCCGTGCCGGCCGTGATGTCGCCGCCCGCGAAGATCCGGTCGATCGCGATCCAGGCGCCGAGGACGAGCCCGAGCGTCGTCATCACGATCCCGAGCGCGTAGAAGAACACGAGCGGGTGGAAGTCCCGGATCACGTACTTCTCCCTCAGCCGCCAGAAGAAGGCCTTGAAGAGCAGCCAGGTGATCGAGGGGATCACCTTCCAGAGCTTGATCCCGGAACGCTCGCCGACGTTGTAGATCGGACGGGACGGGAAGTCGCGCACCCGCGCGTTCCAGACGTTCAGGTGCACGAGCATGTCGTTGGGGAAGCCGTAGCGGGGGTAGACGCGGTCGAGGTCGAGCTGCTGGAGCATCGGGCGGGACACGGCCGTGAACCCCGACTGGGAGTCGGCGATGTGCCAGTAGCCGGAGGCGATCTTCGTCAGCATCGAGAGGACGGCGTTCCCGAGGTAGCGGTGCCGGGGCATCAGCTGCCAGGCCTGCCCGGTGAAGAGCCTGTTCGCCTTCGCGTAGTCGACGTCGTCCCGGGCGACCGCCGCGACGAGCGTCTCGAGGTCGGCCGCGTCCATCTGCCCGTCCGCGGCCATGACGGCGGTGATGTCGACCTTCTCCTCCAGGGCGCGCTTGTAGCCGGTGACGATCGCCGCGCCGACCCCGCGGTTCCGCTCGTGTGCGATCACGTCGACCCGGGGGTCCTCGGACTCGCGAGCCCGCGCCGCCGTGGCGTCCGACGAGTGGTCGTCGACGACGTAGATCCGGTCGACGAACGCGGGGATCGTCGCGAGCGTGCGCCCGATCAGCTCCTCCTCGTCGTGCGCCGGGACGACGACGGCGACCCGCTTCCCCTCGAACATCAGGCCGTGCGCGGGCGGAGGCGGCGCTCGGCCGGCTCCCAGAGGATCGCCGCGAGCAGGCCGAGGATCAGCCCGATCAGCCCGCCGACGGCGAGCGAGCGCCCGACGCTCCGCGCCGTGGTCTTCCGCGGCGCGGCGTTCTCGACGATGCTGGGCTGCTCCACGTTCTGCGCCAGCGAGAGGGCCTGCTTCGCCTCGAGGAGGTCCTGGGTGACGAGCCCGCGCCGCTCCACGAGCGAGCCGATCGTCGAGTTGAAGTTCGTCACGAGCACCAGCCGGTCGGTCGTGCCGATGCTGCGGTCCCGCAGCACGCGGTCGAGCTCGGACTGCGCGAGGTCGAGGCGCCGCTCGCTCTCGGCGAGCTCGCGCTCGTCCGCCGTGATCCGCTCCTGGAGCGCCTCGATCTTGTCCCGGACGTAGGGCGACACGTCGTCCACGACCTCCTGGGCGAGCAGGTTCGCGGCACGCGCGGTCACGCGGGCGTTCTGGCCGGTGACGGCGACCTCCATCAGGGGCGTGGTCCCCGCGACGGCCCGGCGTCCGGCCGGCGGCGAGACCTGCCGGCTCGTGACGTTCGCGCGGAGCTTGGACAGGTTCATGCCGCTCCGTTCGGCGACCCGCTGGAGCACGGCCTCCGAGCGCACGATCTCGTTGACGGTCGAGGGGTTCGTCGCCAGCCCGGGGACCTGGGCGCCGCCGTTCGGCGAGAACGGCTGGCCGAGGTAGAGCGTCGCCTCCGCCCGGTAGATCTCCCCGCCGCCCAGCGCGAGCGCGTAGCCGACGCCCAGGCCCAGCGCGAGACCGAGGACGGGGAGCCACCAGCGCCGCCGTACGGCTTCCCACCAGCCGCGGACGTCGACCTCGCGCTCTGCGTCGAGGTCGAGCTCCTCCGGCGGGACTCGCTGTCGGGTCGTCGTCATCCGGCCGGGACCCTACCGAGGAGCCCGGCGTAGAGCTGCTCGTGGGCCTCCGCGATCGCATCCCAGGAGAGGCCTCGCCGGGCGGCCTCGGTGCCGCGGTACGCCCGCTCGAGCGCGGCAGGATCGTCCAGCAGGGTCCGGATCGCCTCCGCGAGGGCGGCGGGATCCTCGGGCGGGACGGCCAGCCCCGCCTCGAAGTCCCGCACCGTGTCGCCGAGCGCTCCGGTGTCCGTGACGACCGCCGGCCGCCCGTGGCCGAGCGCGGTCGCGAGCGCGCCGGAGGCCGACTCCGTGCTGCGGTAGGGGAAGACGGCGAGGGCGGACCCGCGCATCAACTCGCCGACCTCGTCGTCCGGGAGGTAGCCGAGCCGCCAGTCGATCCGGTCGGCGACATCGAGCTCCTGCGCGAGCGCCCGCACCGGCTCGATCGAATCGAGTGGATCGCCGGCGACGACGAGCCGCGCCTCCGGGACGTCGACCAGCGCCCGTACGAGCACATCCAGGCCCTTGTAGCGGCGGATGAGCCCGAAGAAGAGCAGCGTGCGCCCCGACGGGGGCTCGATCCCCGCACTTGGAGGCGCGTCGAACGTCCCGTGCGGGATCCGCACGACGCGCTCGGCGGACACGCCGAAACCGGCGAGCTGCTCCACGCCGCTGCGGGTGTGCACGACGATGCGGTCGAAGGCGCCGTAGAGCTCCCGGCGCGCCGCGTCGTCGGCTTCGCCCGAGTGCGGGAGGACGTTGTGGGCCGTCAGGACCCTCGGCCGCGGCAGCCGCCTCGCCCAGACGAGGTCACGCCGGCCGAGCGGCAGCCACTGGACATGGGTGACGTCCGGGCGCGCTCGGCGGAGCCGGGCGAGCAGGCGCGCGACGCTCGGCCCGTATTCGAGGGCCTTGAGCGGCAGGCGGAGCCGCGAGCGCGGCGCCCGGCGCAGCAGCCGGCCGCTCAGCTGCAGGAAGAGCTCGTTGCGCCTGTAGC
>DASTWB010000192.1:0-4929 GCA_035758725.1 Gaiellaceae bacterium | reverse complement strand
GCGGGCCACGGTGCCGTGTACCTCGAGGCGATCTTCTCGCCGGCGGAGCGGGTGCGCCGCGGCGTCGCCTGGAACGACCTGTTCGCGGGGTACTGCGACGGGATCGAGGCGGCGCGCGAGCTCCACGGTGTCGAGGTCCGGCTGACGCCCGACATCTTCCGCGGGGCGACGCCGGAGGAGGCGGAGCAGGTCGTCCGCTGCTCGGCCGAGTACCGGGACCGCGGAGTGGTCGCGGTCGGTCTCGGCGGGCTGGAGGCGGACTACCCGCCGGAAACCTACGCCGACGCGTTCGCGCTCGTCCGCGAGGAGGGTCTTGGGTCGGTTCCGCACGCCGGCGAGGTCGCCGGCCCGGCATCGATCCGCGGAGCCCTGGGCGCCCTTGGCGCCGACCGGATCCGGCACGGCATCCGGGCGGTCGACGACCCGACGCTCGTCGACGAGCTGCGCGAGCGCGGCATCGTCCTCGACGTCTGCCCCATCTCGAACGTCCGCACCGGCGCGGTCCCCTCGCTCGAGCAGCACCCGCTGCGCGAGCTCGCCGCCGCCGGCGTGCGCTGCTCGGTCTCGACCGACGACCCCGCGATGTTCGACACCGACCTCACGCGCGAGCACGAGGCCGCCGCCGGCCTCGGCGTGGACCCGCAGACGGCGTACGCGAACGGGATCGCCGGAGCGCTCTGCGACGAGACCACCAGGGAGCGGCTGCGCTTGATCGGCGAGTCCTTCGACTGGGGGTCGCTACGCTAAGAGGCTCATGGCGCGTTCAGCCCAGAGACGCAACAGGCAGCGGCGAGACCGCCGGCCCAGGCCGCGCGCCGCCGCGCCCGTCGCACGCCCGGCGCCCAGCTACGAGGACACGATGTTCTTCCCGCGCCTGCGGCGCCAGGCGAAGTGGATGTTCGTCTTCCTCGCCGTGGTGTTCGCGCTCGGGTACGTGATCTTCAACGTCGGCGGCTCCATCCCGGGGACGGGCCTCGGTGACGTCCTCCAGGGACTGGCGCAGCAGTCGGACACCGGCCCGAGCGTCGGCGAGGCGCAGGACAAGATCAAGGAGAGCCCGAACGACCCGACCGGGTACCGCGATCTCGCAACGGCCCTGCAGCGTGAGAACCGGACGACCGAGGCGATCCAGCCGCTCGAGCGCTACGTCCAGCTGCGCCCGAACGACCGCGAGGCGCTTCGCCAGCTCGGCGCCCTGTACATGGCACAGGCACGCACGTACGAGGAGCAGGGCGCGATCGCCCAGGCGCGGTTGCAGCAGCTGACCGGCGGCGACCTCTTCGTCCCCGGCAGCCAGAGCCAGTTCGGGCAAGCCTTCGCGAACCCGCAGATCACCGGCATCGAGGCCCAGAGGTGGAACCAGCAGCTGAACAACGCGTACGTCGGCGTCCAGCAGTCGTACAAGGACGCCACGCGGGTCTTCCAGAAGCTCGTCGCGGTCACGCCCGACGACCTCGAGGCGGACGAGCCGCTGATCTTCCTCCAGCTCGGCCAGGCCGCGCAGTCGGCCGGCGACTACAAGGCAGCCGTCAAGGCGTACGAGCGGTACCTCGTGGTCGCGCCCGATTCGGCGAGCGCCTCGGCCGTTCGCGCCCAGCTTCCGGCGCTGCGCAAGGCCGCGAATCCGAAGCAGGGCAACCAGAACCAGTAGGCGAGCGAGGCACTAGACTCTCGGAGCTTTTCGACACCGAGGGAGGCTCGTGAACTTCGACATCAACACCGAGCGGCTGGGCGACTCGTCCTACGTGATCTCGCTGGCGGGAGAGGTGGATCTCTACACGGCGCCGGAGTTCAAGCAGCAGCTCTTGGAGGTCATCAACCAGGGGGCGAAGGAGGTCGTCGTCGACTTCTCGAACACGACCTTCATCGACTCGACGACGCTCGGCGTCCTCGTGGGCGGCGTGAAGCGGTTGCGCACGAACGACGGCCAGCTCTCGCTCGTCTCGAGCGACCGCAACATCACGAAGATCTTCGAGATCACGGGCCTCGACCGGGTCTTCACGATCTACGGCAGCCGGGACGAGGCAGTCGCCGGCATCGGCTCGGCGACCCAGCCTTCTGCATAGGTGAGAGCGGTCGGCGCCGCTCTCCTGTGCCTGGCCGCGCTCGCGGTCACCGGCTGCGGGACCGAGGGCCTCGTCGAGGAGACCGCCGCCGACCCGGCTCAGGGAAAGACGATCTTCCAGCAGACCTGCGGCGGCTGCCACACGCTCAGAGAGGCGGGCACGCAGGGCTCCAACCCGGTCCAGAACCCGTCCAGCGGCCCCAACCTCGACGACGCCTTCTCCGCCTCACGCCGGGAGGGCTTCGCCGAGAACACGATCCGGGAGGTCGTCCGGCAGCAGATCGACTATCCGGTGCCGCCGATGCCTGAAGATCTCCTCTCCGGCGCCGACGCCGACGCCGTCGCGCTGTACGTCTCCCTCGTGGCGGCGAACCCGAAGGCGAAGATCCAGACCACGGGCGGCGGGGGCGGAGGCGGGAACGATCCGAAGTCGCTCTTCACCACGAACTGCGGCTCGTGCCACACGTTCGCCGACGCCGGGACCTCGGGCACGGTCGGGCCGAACCTCGACCAGACGAAGCCCACCTTCCAGCGCGCGTCCACGCAGATCAAGAACGGCGGCGGCGGCATGCCGGCCTTCGACGGCCGGCTCACGGACGAGCAGATCCGCGCGCTCGCGCGCTACCTGAGCGGCGGCGGCGAGGAGTACTCGGCTTCGAGGTCCACGACCACGTGCGTGATCGGGACGTCGAAGCGCTCCCGGGCCGCCCGGACGACGCCCCGCTCCAGCCACTGCGAGCGCCCTTCGGGATGCGTCGAGATGATCACCTCGTCCGCGCCGAACGTGCGTAACGCGTCCTCGATCGCCTGCAGCGGGTCGGCATCGCCGACCTCCCCCTCCGCCGAGATGCCGAGCTCGCGCAGCTGCCCGAGGCTGCGGTCGAGCCGCTCGTGCGCTGCGGCCCTTGGGCCGTCCTCGTCCGACGCGAAGTAGCGAACGGGCGACATCAGCGCCGGGCAGACGACCCGCACCCGCTCCTCGACGCCTTCGGATCTCCGGTGGATCAGATCTCTGAGCGGCTCGCCGCCGACGGTCTCGTTCGCAATCACGAGGATGCGCCGCTCGCCGGGCGCGCTCTCCCGGATCTCGGCCTGCTGCGGCGGCTCCGTGCGGGCCCGGACCAGCGCCGCGACGGCGACGGCGGTGAGCAGGACGAAGACGGCGACCCCGAGCCACGTGTTGATCGCAGCCGCGATGACGATCAGCGCGAAGTAGCCGACCGTGAGCAACACCAACCGGAACGCATCAGCCTCATTCCGGAACGGGTTTCTCACTGCCCTACAGCAGGTAGATCGTCGCGTACACCACGATCCACATTACGTCGACGAAGTGCCAGTAGATCCCCGGGATCTCGACGCCGTGGTGGTGCGCCTCGGTGAAGTGGCCCCGGAAGGCGCGGATGGTGGCGAAGCTGAGCAGCGTGAGCCCCACGAAGACGTGCGCGCCGTGGAGACCGGTCAGCCCGTAGAAGATCGTCCCGAAGGCGCCGTCGTGGGGCGCAAATCCGACCCGCGAGTACTCGAGGATCTGCGTCAGGAGGAACGTCGTCCCGAGGGCGAGGGTCAGGACGAGCCCGGCCTGCAGGCCTGCCCGGTTCCCCCGCTTGATCGACTGGAGCGCCCAGTGGATCGTGAAGCTCGAAGTGACCAGGATCGCCGTGTTCACGCCGGCCACGAACTTCGGCAGGTGGAACGGCTCCAGCGGCCACTCGGAGTTTCCGCTCACACGGATGAAGAAGTACGCCGTGAAGAACGACCCGAAGAGCATGATCTCCGAGGCGATGAAGAGCAGCATCCCGAGCACCGGGGCGTCGACCCGGGAGCTCTTGTGCGCCGCGGGCGGGTGCGCGGCGTGGTGGGCGGCTTCGGCGTGCGTGCTCATTCGGCGGGCATCACGGGCTCGGCGCCGACTTCCTCAGGTGCGATGACGACGTGCTCGACGGGGACCTTCGCGTCGTTGTGCAGGCGCTGGACGAGGTTCCGGCGCATCCACGGCGAGCGGGCGGGCTCGAACGTGGAGACGATCACCTCGTCCACGCGCTCGTCCTCGATCGCGTGCATCGCCGCCGTGTAGGGATCCGGATGGGCGACCTGGCCGTGCGCGTCGATACCGGCCCCGCGCAGCTCCGCGAGCACCCGGCGGAGCCGCCGCTCGGCCTCCGGGTGCGCTGACTGCGTCGGATCGCTCTGGGGCGAGATGATCAGGAAGCTGGCCGGGCCGCGCTCGGCCCGCTCGCGGATCCGGTCGATCAGCGGCTTCCCGACCACCGTCTCGTTCGCCACGACGAGGACGTTGGCGGGCCCTTGCGCGGCCTCGACGTCGACGACGACGTGCTCGACGGGGACGTCGCCCGCGACCTTCTTGATCCGGTCGACGACGTTCTTCCGGAGCCAGCCGGACTTCTGGAGCGGGTGCGTGGAGACGATGATGTCGGTCGGCGCGGGGTCGAGCATCCCGAAGGCGTCGCGAACCGCCGATTCCGGGTCGCTCTCGAGCACGAGCCCGTGTGCCGGGATCCCGGCCTCGCGAAGCTGCGCGAGCGTCCGGTCGAGGCGGCGGCCCGCCGCGGCTCGCCGGGTGTCCTCGTAGACCACGTACCCGGTCTGCGGGGTCGAGACCGGTGCCAGCACGGTGACGAGCTCGACGTCCTGCTCCCCCGCCTTCAGCTTGACCGCGTCGAGCAACTCGCTCCCGGTGACCGTCTCGTTCGCGACCACCAGGAGATGCCTCACCGGCGAACCTCCTCGGTGGCGGCCTCACGCTCGCCGTTCAGAATCGCGTGCCGCGCGCCCGGGACGCCGTACTCGTACGGATTGCCGACGACCTGCGGGATCTCGTCGAAGTTGAAGATCGGCGGCGGCGA
>DASTWB010000139.1:0-13160 GCA_035758725.1 Gaiellaceae bacterium | reverse complement strand
GCAGCTGCTCGGCCTCCGCTTCCGGGTGCGCCCGAACGCGTTCCTGCAGACGAACACGGAGATGGCCGAGCGGCTGTACGACCTCGCGATCGAGGCGGCCGGGCTCACGGGCGAGCAGACCGTCTGGGACCTCTACTGCGGGATCGGGACGATCGGGCTCTCGATGGCCTCCAGGGCGATCACCGTGTGGGGCGTGGACGTCTCGGAGGAGTCGATCGCCTGCGCGCTCGAGAACGCCGACCTGAACGGGCTCGCGAACGCCGCGTTCTTCGCGGGCGACGTCGGGCAGGCGATCGAGGAACTGCGGGACCGGTCCGGAGACCCGGACGTCGTCGTCGTCGATCCTCCGCGGGCGGGCCTGTCGAGCAAGGCCGTTCGGCGCCTGGGACGGATCGGCGCGCCGCGGATCGTCTACGTCTCCTGCAACCCGACCACGCTGGCGGGGAACGTCAAGCAGCTCCGGGAGGACTGGGGCTACGAGCTGCGGCGGGCTCGACCGGTCGACATGTTCCCGCACACGCCGCACGTCGAGTGCGTCGCGCTCCTCGAGCGGGGCTGAGACGCGCCGGCGCGCCCGAGCACGTCTCCTTTAGCCCGATTCTGGGTCTGACCCCTGGCCATGCCCTGCCGGGCGAACACGGCCGGCGCCCGACGACCTGCGCTGCCTCCTGCAATGCGGGGCTCCGGCCGGACCGGACACGGCCGCGGGTCTGACCCCGAGACCTGTCCCGGCGGGCGAAAGCGGGACTACGCGGACGCTGCCTTCGGCCTCCGGCGCCACGCCTGGAACTCCCGCCACAGCAGATCCGCGTTCGGGATCAGGAAGCCGAAGGCGAGCCCGGGCAGCGCGGGCAGGCCCGCCGACTCCCAGACGACGCCGATCACCAGCGTCACTCCGAGCGAGAGGGTCAGCGCGACGAACGTCCAGCCGACCCGGAGGTTCCAGCGCGCGGCTGCGGCGAGGAAGAGCGCGAAGAAGAGCAGGTCGGGCGGGCCGAGCAGCGCCTCGCTCGGCTCGCCGGGATGCGGGAACTGGAACGCCACGCGGTCGAAGAGGCTCGGCTCCTCCTCGACGATGTGTCCGGTGGGCCCTCGCCAGACCGAGATCGCATCGACCCACGGAATGAGGAGCGCGACGAGCGCGACCCAGAGGACGCTCTCGAAGTACTCGAGAAACCAGAACCCGAGCGTCGTCATCAGCGCCAGCTTGGAGAAGCTCGAGAGCGACTCCAGGTCTGCAGCCTCCAGCAGGACGGTGAGGACGAGCAGCGCCCCCGCAAGCAGCACGAGCCCGTGCGCGTGGCGATACGGCAACGCGAGGTAGACGAGCGCGAAGATCGCCGGGATCAGGCACAGCGCCAGGAACGCGATGTCCCACCACTTCGAGAGGTCGACCACGTGCTCGTGCCAGGCGTAGTAGGCGCCGAGCGCGGCCGCGAGGACGGCGAAGGCCGCGACCCGCGGGCTCAGTAGGGAGGCAGCTCTGCCCACCAGGGGCCGAGCGTCTTCAGCGCTCGCCAGAAGCGTGTCTTCGCCGCCTGCTCGTCGAGCGAGGCGTCGATGTCGGGGACGAACAGCGCCTCGATCGTCGGCGTCCACTGCTGGAGCTCGCCCGGCTTCGCCTCGAGCTCCGAGGACAGCGGGAACTCGAGCTCGTTCAGAAACGCGAGCGCGTCCTCGCCCATCACGACGACCAGCTTCGGCTGGACGGTGTGCAGCTCGCGCACGAGCCACCCCGCGGCCTGCTCCTCGTCCCCGCCGTCGAACTTGAAGCAGTTCGTGCCGTAGACCGCGAGCGGGTCGATGTGCAGGCGCTGGAGCGACTTCACGAGCGCCTGTCCGGCGCGGCCGAAAAAGGCGACCCCCTCCTGGATCTCGGAGTGCTGGGGGCGGAACTTCAGGAGGAAGATGTCGGCGAGCGGATGCCCGGAGCCGATGGCCGGCACCCGGCCCTCACCGGCGCGCCGGATCTCGTCACCGAGCTCGTTCGTCTCGGTGATCGCCTTCTGCAGGTAGCGCTCGTGGATCTCGTCGGTGGCAGGCACGGCGGGCATGGTTCAGGTTCGGCCCTCCAGGACCCTTTCCTTGACCTGCGCGGTCCACTTGAGCGCCTGGAGGTACGCGAGCGAGCGGGGGCGGCGGAGCACCTCCGCCGTCCGGATGCTCGCCAGGAACTCCTCCTGGTCGCGGAAGACGCGCATCCGCAGCCCGCCCGTCCCGACGCCCTGGAGGACGTGGGCGTCGGAGCCCGCGCCCATGGTCAGGTTGTACTTGCGGGCGAAGCGGAGCGCCTCGTCGTTGTAGACCTCGAACAGGAGCCGGGCGTTGTAGACCTCGAACACGTCGATGTCCGCCAGGTGCCGGTGGATCGTCTTCGCGCTCGGGATCGCATGCATGCGGTCGAACGGGTGGGGGAGGTAGACCACGCCGCCCTGCTCCTTGATCGCGGCGATCGTGTCCCCGAAGGACATGCCGCGGGGGATCTCGCGCTCGAGGAAGAGCCCGATCACCTCGCCCT
Organism: Gaiellaceae bacterium; assembly: GCA_035758725.1. Taxonomy (GTDB): domain Bacteria; phylum Actinomycetota; class Thermoleophilia; order Gaiellales; family Gaiellaceae; genus JACDAN01. Next base: position 10,642 of record DASTWB010000139.1, on the reverse strand, counting down.
GGCCGTCGGTCTTGACCTCCTCGCCGGGGATGACGAAGAGGCCGGTGTCCCGGGCCGCCTCCACCGCGGCCTGGGCGCCGTCGAAGGCGTTGTGGTCGGTCACCGCGATCGCGCCGAGCCCCTCCGCAAGCGCGTGCTCCACGAGCTCGGCGGGCTCGACCAGGCAGTCGTGCGACGACGAGGTGTGCATGTGCAGGTCGCAGGTGATCCACTCGCGGTCGGCGAGCGGATCCGACGGCCGGGAGAGGCGCCGTCGTCCGGCGAGCGACCGGTAGAGCCGGTCGAGTTCGCGGCCGAGCTCCGCGAAGCTCTCTCCCTCCGCGGCGCGCCGGCCTGCAGCCGCCGCCTCCCCCCGCAGCTCGGGGCTCTCGGCCAGGCGCGCCACTGCGGCCGCGGCGAGAGCGGGCTGCTCGAGGACGCGGGCCGGCGAGGCGACGGCGGCGCCGGCCGCCTTCGCCTCCAGCGTGACCCGGCGGAGCCCGGCGAGGGCCGGAACGAAGATCGGCGCCTCGTTGAGGATCGGTGCGCGTGCCTCGCCCGAGCGCGCGGTGCGGACGTGGACGCGGCCGCGCAGAGCGGCCGGGATCGACGGGCGGCCGGACAGCGCCTTCGTCCGCAACAGCGTGAGCTCCCAGCCGGGCAGCTCCTTCATGATCGAGAACAGGGCCTTCGTCAGCGGACGCTCACCGGGACGCCACTCGCAGATGACGACGTCGCGCTTCTCCACCGGGTGGAATCGCTCCGTGTCGATCCCGAGCGGCGTGAGGCGATAGTCGCCCGGAAAGCGAAGCGCGGCGGCGGCGGCGGTCTCGGGTGAGGTGGCGAGCAGGGCGTCCACCCGCGCAAGGAGGCGTGCTCGCTGCGTCTTGCCCGGCGGGTAGCCAAGGCGCTCGGGCGAGAAGAACGTGGCGACCGCGAGCGCCCGGCTGTCGCGGAGCGCGAGGTACGACAGGCTCGGCAGGCCGGGCTCGAAGCCGTGGACGACGTCGTAGTCGCCGCGAGAGAGGGCGAGCGACAGGTTCGCCCGGACGCCGACCGGAAGGCCGATCCGGCTCCGGCGGGAGATCGGGACGGCGGGGCCCACGGCGATCACGTCTCCGCCCGCGCCGTCCTCGAGCGCGCGCCTGCCCGCGATCAGGTCGGCAGCCCGGCCTGACGGGGCGAGCACCGTGACCTCGTGACCGAGGCGCCGGAGCGCGTCCGCGGCGCCGGCGACGTGCTCGTTGACGTCATGCGGCTGCGACCAGGAGAACGGCGTGACGAGGCAGATGCGGAGCCCCACGGCCCACCGAGTCTAGATGCGCCTCGACGGCGCAACGAGGCCGCTAGGCGGTCGCCTTCGTTCGTCCCTTGGTGCGCGCGTGCTGCTTGATGAACCGCTCGACGCCGTCGTAGGCGTCGTCGTCGTCGATCTGCTTTGGCGGCGACTTCATCAGGTAGGCGCTCGGCGCCTCGAGCGCGCCCGAGATGCCGTTGTTCAGCGCGAGCTTGGCGAGCCGCACCGCGTCGATGACGATCCCCGCCGAGTTGGGCGAGTCCCAGACCTCGAGCTTGAGCTCGACGTTGAGCGGCACGTTGCCGAAGCTCGAGCCCTCCATCCGGATGTACGCCCACTTGCGGTCGGTCAGCCACGGCACGTAGTCCGACGGGCCGACGTGGACGTTCTGCGCCCCCATGTCGTAGTCGAGGACGGACGTGACGGCGTTCGTCTTGGAGATCTTCTTCGACTCGAGGCGCTCCCGCTCGAGCATGTTCAGGAAGTCGGAGTTGCCGCCGACGTTCAGCTGCATCGTACGGTCGAGCTTGACCCCGCGGTCGCGGAAGATCTGCGTCAGGGCCCGGTGCGTGATCGTCGCGCCGACCTGGGACTTGATGTCGTCGCCGATGATCGGGAGGCCGCGGTCTTCGAAACGCTTGCGGAAGTAGCCGCCCTTGGCGATGAAGACCGGCATGCAGTTCACCATCGCGCAGCCGGCGTTGAGGATCTGCTCCGCGTACCACTTCGTCGCCTCCTCCGATCCGACCGGGAGGTAGTTGACGACCACGTCCGTGCCTGTCTCCTGGAGGATGCGGACGACGTCGGCGGTGTCGCCCGGAGCCTTGTCTACGACCTCCGACAGGTACTTCCCGAGCCCGTCGTGCGTCATCCCGCGCGAGACGGTGACACCTGTCTTCGGCACGTCGGCGAACTTGTAGGTGTCGTTGGGGTGCGCCCACATCGCGTCGGCGAGGTCCTTGCCGACCTTGTCGGTCGTGACGTCGAACGCGGCCGTGAACTCGATGTCGCGGACGTGGTAGCCCCCGAGATCGACGTGCATGAGCCCGGGGACGAACTCGTCCGCCGGCGCGTCCTTGTAGTACTCCACGCCCTGCAGGAGCGAGTTCGCGCAGTTGCCCACGCCGATGATCGCGACGCGGACCTTGTCCTCGCTGCCCGGCGCCTTCCCATTTGTCGCTGCCATTGGTCGGGTGCTCCTCCCTCCGGCCGAAGGGTCCGACCGCGCCGGCAAAGCCGACGCGGCCTGTTCCGGCGCCGACGAGTCGGCGCCTTCCGGGAGGCCCTTGGCCAGGATGTCGTTGATGAAGTCGTTCGTGTTCGCGCCGCGGTCGGCGGCGCGCTGCTGCAGCAGGTCCTTGAGCTCCGCCGGCATGCGGAGCAGGACGTCGCCCTCGCCCTTCGGCGGCGAGCCCTTGCGGCCCGTCGGCTCGAACGGCACGGCGAAGCGCGACGCGAGGATGCCCACCGCCACGTCGTTGAGGTTGCTGCCCCGATCCGCCACTTCGGCGGCGAGCCGCTGCTTCAGCTCGCCCGGCATCCGGACGAGCACGTCCTTCCTGCTAGCACTCAAGTGCTAGCAGGTTAGCTCATGCGCGCCTGAGCTGCCGGCGGACGTGGAGGATCCGCTGGACCACGGTGACCCACGCCGTAGCGGTGAGCAAGTACACGGCCCACGGGAGCACGCCCCAGGGCGCGAGGAAGAGCGCAGCGACGATGACGAAGACCCGCTCGGCCCGGCTTCCGATCCCGACGTCGCCCTTCAGCCCGAGGGCCTCGGCCTTCGCCCGGGTGTAGCTGACGAGGAACGAGCCGGTCATCGCCGCAAACGCCGCGGCGAGCGCGACCTCGTTGCCGTGCCGCGAAAAGACGAGCGCAATCGCGCCGAGCATGACCGCCTCGCCGACGCGGTCGGTCGTCGAGTCCAGGAATGCGCCGAAGGGCGTGCCGCGGCCGCTCTGTCGCGCGAGCGCGCCGTCCAGGACATCCAGCAACGAGCCGGCCCAGAAGAGGATCGCGCCGGTCCAGAACCAGAGGATCTCGTTCCGGTACTCGAAGTAGACGGCCACGGCCGCGAGCGCACAGATCGTCAGGCCGAGAGCGGTCAGCGCATCGGGCGTGATCCGCGTGCGGGCGAGCCCCCGCATCGAGCGCGACGCGAGGCGCCTCACGCCCGTGGTGTACCCCTCCTTGACGCGGAGCAGCCCGGAGGAGTCGCGCGTCACTAGATCCGGACGCGGAAAGCCGGCGAGAGGAAGTGCCAGGTCTCGCGCCAGTAGACGACCGCGGCCGCGACGGCGGCGACGGCCACACCGGCGGCGATGTCCAGCCAGTAGTGGTTGCCGGTCGCCATGACCGAGATCCAGACCCAGACCGGCCAGGCGAGCCAGATCGCCTTGATCAGCCACGACCGCGCAAGCACCGCCAGGGCGATCCCGACGATGAGCGCGTCGGCCGAGTGGAGGCTCGGCATCGCCGCGTACGGGTTCGACGCGAGCTGGATCAGGCTCGAGCCGTGGTTCGGCGACCCGAGCGTCGCCAGCGTGTCCGCGAAGCCGAACTCGGGCAGCATCCGCGGCGGCGCGGTCGGAAGGAGCACGTAGCCGACGAGCCCGAGCACGTTCGCGAGCATCAGGACGTTCCTGAACCGCGTGAAAGACTCGTGCCGACGGAGGTAGACCCAGAGCAGCGCCATGCCCACGACCGCGAACTGCGACAGCCAGTACGTCCACTGCATCGTGACGGCGAGCGACCGCGACGATTCCGCCCAGCTCTGAAGCGAGAGCTCCCAGAGCCCGGTGGCGCGACGCTCGAAGTCGACGATCCCACGGGCGTTGTCGAACGCCGCTGCGTCACTGCGGTCGGCCAGGCCGCGGACGACCTGATACGCGAAGACGAAACCGAACCAGATCAGCAGCTGGCGGAAAAGATCCAGCCATCCACGCGGAAGTTGACGGCTGACGGCTGCGGCGGCGGCAGTCAACACATGAAGTTTACTGTCGCGAGCGGAAGTACCGGAGGGATCGAGCCGCTTTCCGGCATGACTGAGTTCTCACGCGAGGCGATTCGCCAGAGTGGCTACCTGAGAGCCGGCTTCGCCGAGCACTACGACGCCTTCCGCCCGAAGCCGCCCGCGGTCCTCCTGTTGGCGCTCGCGCGCTACGCGGGCGGCCCGCCGCTGCGCCGGATCGTCGACCTCGGCAGCGGCACCGGTCTCTCGACGAGGCCGTGGGCCGGGATCGCGGACGAGGTCGTCGGCGTCGAGCCGAATCCGGAGATGCGGAAGGTCGCGGAGCGCCGGACCGGAGAGGACAACGTCCGCTACGTCGAGGCCTTCGCGAGCAACACGGGGATCGACGGCGACAGCGCCGAGCTCGTGACGTGCTCGCAGTCCTTCCACTGGATGGATCGGGAGTCGACGCTCGCCGAGGCGGCCCGCGTCCTCCGGCCGGGCGGCGTCTTCGCGGCCTACGACTACGACTTCCCGGCGCTCGTCCATCCCGAGGTCGACGCGGCGTTTCTCGCCCATCTCGCGCTTCGCCGCCGCCACCGTGAGGAGCAGGACGTCGCAGCGGGTTGGACGCGCACGCCGAAGGCGGGGCACCTCGACGCGATTCGCGAGAGCGGCCTCTTCGGGTTCGCGCGTGAGTTCGTCCTCCACGACGAGCTCGAGGCCGGCGCCGACGAGCTGATCGGATTCGCGCGCAGCCTCGGCCTCGTGCCCGAGCTGCTCGCTCTCGGAGTGTCGCCGGAGCAGCTCGGCCTGACCGCGCTCGAGGAGACGACGCGTCGCGTGCTCGGCGAACGTCGGGTCCCGATCGTGATCGGCTATCGCGTGCGGCTCGGGGTGAAGCCGAAGCCCTAGCCGCCGATCTGCGACATCGAGCGGGACGCGCGGACGAAGCCCGCGTCGCCGACGCGGTGCTTCAGCTCCTTGTGCTTCACCGCCCAGCGGACGAGCGCGGCGAGCTCGTCGTCCGTGGCTCCATCGCGGAGCGGCGTCTTGAGATCCCACTCGCGCCGCGAGAAGAGGCAGGTGCGTAGCTGCCCGTCGGCCGTCAGGCGGATGCGGTCGCAGCTCGAGCAGAACGGCTCCGAGACGGGACTGACGAAGCCGACCTCGCCCTTGCCGTCCGCGAAGCGGAACCGGCGTGCAGTCGAGGACGCCTTGGCGGGCATCTCCACGAGCGGCCAGCGCTCCTCGATGAGGGCGCGGATCTCCGCGCCGGTGAGCACGTCGTCACCCGCCCAGCGCTCCTCCGCGTCCAGCGGCATGAACTCGATGAAGCGGACGACGTACGGCTTGCGCCGCGCGAGCTCGGCGAGCGCCGGGACCTCCTCCTCCGTGAAGCCGCGGATCGCCACGCAGTTGACCTTGATCGGCCGCAGCTCGGCGTGAGCCTCCGCCGCCTCGAGCCCGGCGAGCACGCGGTCGAGCGCGTCGCGCCGGGTGATCTCCGCGAAGCGGACGTGCGAGAGCGAGTCCAGCGAGACGTTCAGGCGGCGCAGGCCCGCCTCCACGAGCGGCCCGGCAAAGCGGTCGAGGAGGACGCCGTTCGTGGTCAGCGAGAGGTCGGTGACGCCCGCGATCGGCGAAAGCATCGAGACGAGCGTCGGCAGGTCGCGCCGGGCGAGCGGCTCGCCGCCGGTCAGCCGGACCTCCTCCACTCCCATGGAGGCGAGGATCCGCACGACGCGGGCCGTCTCCTCGAAGGTCAGGAGCTCGTCCCGGCCCAGCCACTCGAGCCCCTCGGCGGGCATGCAGTAGCGGCAGCGGAAGTTGCACTTGTCCGTGACGGACACGCGCACGCTCTTGATCTCGCGCCCCCAGCCGTCGACGAGCGGTTCCACACATCCAGCCTACCCCGAGGCTTGGAAAAGCAGCGCCACGGAACGGGCGAGGCGCCGCCTGGCTCCACGCAGTCGCCGAGAGTCGTGAGACTTTCGGCGAAACTAGGGCGTGCCGACCGTCGCGCTGATCCTCGTCACGGCGGTCTGGGGTGTCACGTTCGTCCAGGTCAAGGACGCGATCGAGCTCTATCCGTTCCTCGCCTTCCTGGCCGTCCGCTACCTGATCGCGACCGCCTCGCTGACGCCGGTCGCGGCGGTCCGCCTCCGCGGCCTCGGCCGCGAAGGGCTCGTGGCGGGCAGCATCCTCGGCGCGCTGATCGCGCTCGGAATCGGGCTCCAGACGGCAGGCCTGGAGCGGACGACGGTCACGAACACGGGCTTCATCACCGGCCTCTATGTCCTGTTCACGCCCCTGCTCGCCCTCGCGTTGTTCCGCACTCCGATCCCGCGCGAGCTGTGGCTCGCCGTGGGGCTCGCGATCATCGGGCTCGGGCTGCTCTCCGGCGTCCCCGCCGGCTCGGCGAGCGGCGACCTCCTCGTTCTCGCCGGCGCGCTCGCCCAGGCGTTCCAGATCGTGATGGTCGAGCGCTACGCCAACCGGTTCGACGCGTTCGCGCTCACCTGGGTCGAGGTCGCGAGCGCCGCCGTCGTCTTCCTCGCGATCGCCACGGCCACGGGAGACCTGTCCGTCCCGCGTGGGAGCACCGTCTGGGCGGCGCTGCTCGTGACCGGGCTCTTCGCGGTCGCGTTCGCCTATCTCGTGCAGATCTGGGCGCAGCGCCGGGTGAGCGCGACGCGCATCGCGGTCATCTTCTCGCTCGAGACGGTGTTCGCGGGCCTCTTCGGCTACCTGCTCGCAGGCGACCGGCTGGGCGTCGCCGGCTGGATCGGCTGCGGCGTGATCTTCGCCGGGATCCTGATCGCCGAGCCCGCGGCGGCGGCGACCCTCAAGGCGTTGACGCGGCAACGCCGCAAGAGCGTGCCGGCCTAGCCGGTGCGCTCGTCTGCTGCTGCCGGTGGAAGGCGCCGTGCCCGAGCCCGCGCCTCCACCTCTCTGATGAACGGCGTCTTCAGCTCCGTGTAGACCTCGCGCGGGTGACCTTCGGCGGCGAGCCTGCGCTTGAACGAGTCGTAGCGCTCCCGCTCCTCCGCGTCGTTCCGAAGGGCATCGCGGAAGGTGAGCTGCCGGACCCAGTGCTCGCCCGCGTACTCGACCACGTGGACGTGGTGGGTCCGGGGGTGCTTGCGGAAGAAGAGCCGGCCGGGGAGGCCGTGCTCGCCGAGGTACTCGTACCCGAGGCCCCGCATCGCAGCCACGTGCTCGTGCGAGAGCTCGAGACGGCGCAGCCCGACGAGCACGTCGACGATCGGCTTCGCGCAGAGGTCGGGCACCGACGTCGAGCCGATGTGCTCGATCCCGACGGCCTGGCGGTCGAAGATCGGGGCGAGCAGGACTCGCTCCCGCTCGAAGAGCTCGGCCCAGGTCGGGTCGTGCTCGACGAGCTCTACGAGCTCAGAAGGTCCACTCACCATTCTCTTGGACGACCTCGCCGTCGCACTCGATCCGCCCGCCGTTCCTGAGGTCCTTGACCATGTCCCAGTGCACGGCGGAGACGTTCTTGCCGCCGATCGTGGGGAGGCCGGCCCCGACCGCGAGGTGGATCGTCCCGTACATCTTCTCGTCGAAGAGCGTGTTCTTCATGTAGCGCTGGATCCCGGGGTTGCAGCCGATGCCGTACTCGCCGAGGATCCGCGCACCCTCGTCCCGGTCGAGCTTCGAGATCAGCGCCTCCTCGTTGGCGGTGGCGGAGGCCTCCACGACCTTCCCGCCCTCGTACCGCATCCGGACGCCCTCGACGAGGTCCGGCTCCTGGTACGCGGGGTACTCGAGGAAGCTGACGACGCCCTCGGTCGACTCCTCGACCGGGCTGTAGAAAACCTCGCCGCCGGGCATGTTCGCGTGGCCGTCGTCGACCTCGCCCTCACGGCCCGCGAGGCTGAAGCGGAGATCGGTCTCGGCGCCCACGATCCGGACCTCTTCGGCACGGTCGAACCGATCCTTGATCCGTTTCATCTTCTCGCCCTCGGCGTCCCAGTCGAGGAGGACGGCGCCGTAGAGGAAGTCCTCGAAGTCCTCGTTCGTCATCCCTGCCTCCTGGGCGAGCGATGGGCAGGGGAAGCGGCAGGTCACCCAGGGGATCTCCATGCGGAGCCGGCGCTGGAGGAACTTGGCGTGGGCCTTGTTGATCGCCTCGCGGTTCTCCGTGGGGAGATCGGCGCCGGCGCGCGAGTTCTCCGGCGCGCCGAGCAGCATCCAGGCGTCGACGTTGTCCCAGACGTGCTGGTCGACCGGCGCGACCTTCGCGACCGTCTCGAGCGGCGCTTCCTTGCCCCACGTCCAGACGAACGGGAGCTGTTCCATGGCGTAGCTGAAGCGGACGACGGGGTAGGCGCCGCGCCGTCCGATCAGCCGCACGACCTCCTCGAGGAGGGGCCGTGCCGCCGGCTGCGAGATGACCATCACCTGCCACTCGGGCTGGACGTCGATCGAGCGCTCGACGAGCAGACGGGCGTAGTCCTGGACGCGCGAGTCAGCCACCGGCGGACGGGAGAGTACCGACGCGCCTCCCGCTGTGCGAGGGCATCGCGTCGGCGCCCTTGCGGCGGGGGCGATCGCCGCGAGAACTTGCTACCATCCGGCTCAGATTTTTTCGGTTCCACACACTTAATCTTCAACGGAAGGAAAACGGCCAGATGGCAAAGACGATCGGCATCGATCTTGGCACGACGAACTCCTGCATGGCGGTGCTGGAGGGCGGTGAGCCGACCGTCGTCCCGAACGCCGAGGGAGGCCGCACGACGCCCTCCGTCGTCGCGTTCACGGCGGACGGCGAGCGGCTCGTCGGCCCGCCGGCCAAGCGCCAGCAGGTGACGAACCCGCAGAACACGATCTTCTCGATCAAGCGCTTCATGGGGCGGAAGCACAACGAGGTCTCGGAGGAGATGAAGATCGTCCCGTACGAGGTCGTCGAGGGCCCGAACGGCGACGTCCGCGTCAAGGCCGGGGGCAAGGAGTACGCCCCGCCGGAGATCTCCGCGATGATCCTCCAGAAGCTGAAGGCCGACGCCGAGGCGTACCTCGGCGAGGCGGTCACCGACGCGGTGGTCACCGTCCCCGCCTACTTCAACAACGCGCAGCGAGAGGCGACGAAGGACGCCGGCAAGATCGCCGGCCTCAACGTCGTCCGGATCATCAACGAGCCGACCGCGGCCGCGCTCGCCTACGGGCTGGAGAAGGAGGAGGAGCAGACCGTCCTCGTCTTCGACCTCGGCGGCGGGACGTTCGACGTCTCCGTCCTCGAGCTCGCGGAGGGGTTCTTCCAGGTCAAGTCGACCGCCGGCGACAACCACCTCGGCGGCGACAACTTCGACAAGGCGGTCGTCGACTGGATGGTTGCCGAGTTCAAGAAGGATCAGGGGATCGACCTCGCCGCGGACAAGATGGCGCTCCAGCGGCTCTACGAGGCAGCGGAGAAGGCGAAGATCGAGCTCTCGTCGACGATGACGACGCAGATCAACCTGCCGTTCATCACGGCGACGCAGGAGGGCCCCAAGCACCTCGACCTCCAGCTCACCCGCGCGAAGCTGAACGAGCTGACCGCGGACCTGCTCGAGCGGACGGTCGGCCCGACGAAGCAGGCCCTCTCCGATGCCGGCCTCGAGGCGAAGGACATCCACCACGTCGTCCTCGTCGGCGGCATGACCCGTATGCCCGCAGTGACCGAGAAGGTCAAGGAGCTGACGGGCAAGGACCCCCACAAGGGCGTCAACCCGGACGAGGTCGTCGCCGTCGGCGCGGCCATCCAGGGCGGTGTCCTCAAGGGCGAGGTCAAGGACATCCTCCTGCTCGACGTCACCCCGCTCTCGCTCGGCATCGAGACGAAGGGCGGCGTGTTCACGAAGCTGATCGACCGCAACACGACGATTCCGACACGCAAGTCGGAGACCTTCACGACGGCCGAGGACAACCAGCCGTCGGTCGAGGTGCACGTCCTCCAGGGCGAGTCCGAGATGGCGCTCTACAACAAGACGCTCGGCAAGTTCCAGCTCGTCGGCATCCCGCCGGCGATGCGGGGCCAGCCGCAGATCGAGGTCACGTTCGACATCGACGCGAACGGGATCATCAACGTGTCGGCCAAGGACCTCGGCACGGGCAACCAGCAGCAGATCCGAATCGAGGGCGGCTCCGGCCTCTCCGAGGACGAGGTGCAGCGGATGGTCAACGAGGCCGAGGCGCACCGTGACGAGGCGCACAAGCTGCACGAGCTCGCGGACGCCAAGAACCAGGCCGAGAGCCTCGTCTACCAGACCGAGCGCTCGCTCGCCGAGCACCGCGACAAGCTCGAGGAGTCCGACGCCTCGACGATCGAGGGCCGGATCATGGAGCTCCGCGGCGTGCTGGAGAGCCAGGACGCGAACGAGATCCGCCAGAAGACGGAGGCGCTCCAGGAGGCC
>DASTWB010000085.1:0-12551 GCA_035758725.1 Gaiellaceae bacterium | reverse complement strand
GCCCGACCTCGACCCGGCGCCGACCACGAAGGACGACATCGCGATCTGGAAGTTCACGACCGGCTCCACGGGCCGGCCCAAGGCCGCCGTCCATCCGACCCACAGCGCGGTGCTGAGCTTCGAGTGGTACGCGCGGGGCGTGCTCGACCTCCAGCCCGACGACGTGGTCCTCCCCGTGCCGAAGCTCTTCTTCGGCTACGCGCGCGACCTGGCCGCGCTCTTCCCCTTCGGCGTCGGCGCCGCCGGCATCGTCTTCCCGGAGCGCTCGACGCCCGAGCGAATCTTCGAGCTGATCGCCCGGCACGAGCCGACGATTCTTGTGAATGTCCCGACGATGATGGCGCAGATGGTCGCCAAAGCCGTCCCGCCGGGACACGACGAGTGTCTGACACTCGACATGTCTTCTGTGCGCTTGTGCACGTCGGCCGGCGAAGCGCTGCCGAAGGAGCTCCACGACCGGTGGCTCGAGACCTTCGGGGTCGAGGTCCTCGACGGGATCGGCTCGTCCGAGGCGTACCACATCTACATCTCGAACCGCCCGGGGCGCGCGAAGCCGGGAAGCACGGGCGAGCTCGTCCCCGGCTACCAGGCGCACATCGCGGAGAACGGCGAGCTCTGGATCGAGGGAGACACCGCCGCGCTCCTCTACTGGGGCGAGCACGAGAAGACGAAGGAGACCTTCCACGGCGACACGGTCAAGACCGGCGACCTGTTCGAGCGCGACGAGGACGGCTTCTTCTGGTACCGCGGCCGCGCGGACGACCTGATCAAGGTCGGCGGGATCTGGGTCGCCCCGGCCGAGATCGAGCACTGCCTGGTCGGCCATCCGGCCGTCGTCGAGTGCGCGGTCGTCGGCGCGCAGGAGAACGGGCTCACCCTGACCCGGGCCTACGTCGTCGCCCGCGAGCGCCTCGACGAGGAGGAGCTCCGCGCGTTCGTGCGCGAGCGCCTCGCCGGGCACAAGGTCCCCCGCGAGATCCGGTTCGTGGACGACCTGCCGCGGACGCCCTCGGGGAAGCTCGACCGGAAGGCGCTCCGGTGAGCCGGCTCGTGGTCGTCACCGGCGGGACGAAGGGGATCGGCAAGGCCGTCGCCGACCGTTTCGCAGCCGCCGGAGACCGGGTGGAGGCGGTCGGCCGAGACCGTCTCGACGTCACCGACGAGGAGATGGTCGGGGCGTTCTTCGAGCACGTCGGGCCGGTCGACGTCCTCGTCAACAACGCCGGCGTCGCCTGGAGCGCGCCCCTCGAGCGGACGACACTGGACGACTGGAACCGGCACATCGAGGTGAATGCGACCGGGGCGTTCCTCTGCACCCGCGCCGTCATCGGCGGCATGATCGAGCGCGGAGATGGCCGCATCGTCACCGTCGCCTCGGTCGCCGGTCTCGCCGGAGCCCGCTATACCGCCGCGTACGCCGCGTCCAAGCACGCGGCGATCGGGCTGATGCGGGCGGCCGCGTCCGAGGCGGCCGGCAGCGGGGTGACCGCGAACGCGGTCTGTCCCACGTGGGTGAGCACGGACATGACGACGCGGACGGTCGACAACATCGTCGAGAAGACGGGCCGCTCGGCCGAGGAGGCGGAGGCCTCCCTCGTGATGATGGCGCCGCTCGGCCGCCTGCTCGAGCCGGAGGAGGTCGCACACGCCGTCGCGTTCCTCGCTGCGCCCGAGGCGGGCGCGATCAACGGCCAGACCCTCGTCCTGGACGGCGGAGGCATCCAGTCGTGAGCCCGTTCCGCGCCTCTGCCCGCTTCACGGAGGAGTGGGAGCACTTCGATTTCACCGTCGAGGACGGCGTGGCGACCGTCACCTTCTCGCGGCCGGACAAGCTGAACGCGCTGACCTTCGACGTCTACGCCGACCTCCGCGACCTCGTCGGCGAGCTGCCGCACCTCGGCGACGTGCGCGTCCTCGTGCTCACGGGCGAGGGGCGCGGGTTCTGCTCCGGCGGCGACGTGGAGGAGATCATCGGCGAGCTCCAGCGCATGTCCGCGGGCGAGCTCCTCGAGTTCACCCGGATGAGCGGCGCGGTCGTGAAGGCGATGCGCGAGTGCCCGATCCCCATCGTCGCCGCCGTCAACGGCGTCGCCGCCGGCGCCGGCGCGGTGCTCGCCCTGGCCGCCGACCTTCGCCTCGTCGCGAGCTCGGCGAAGTTCTCGTTCCTCTTCACGAAGGTCGGCCTGGCCGGAGCGGACATGGGCGCCGCGTATCTCCTGCCCCGGATCATCGGCCTCGGGCGGGCGACCGAGCTGCTGCTGCTCGGCGGCGAAGTGGATCCGGCGCGGGCTGCGGCGATCGGGCTCGCGACCCGCGTCGTCCCTGACGGCGACCTGCCGGGAGCCGCGCAGGACCTCGCGCGTCAGCTCGCCGACGGGCCCGCCCTCGCCTACGCCACCACGAAGATCCTGCTCACCCGCGAGCTCGACCTCGACCTCGGCGGCGCGGTGGAGATGGAGGCGCTCGCGCAGGCGCTGCTGATGAAGAGCGAGGATTTCGGCGAGTTCTACGCCGCCTGGTCGGAGGGAAGGAGCGCCGCGTGGAGCGGCCGGTGATCGTCAACCCGCCCGACCTTCCTGAGCCCGTCGGCTTCTCGCACGCGGTCGTCTCAGGCGGAGTCGTCCACCTCGGCGGGCAGGTCGGCGACGGCGCGACCCTGGTCGAGCAGTTCGACTCGGCGGCCGCGAGGATCGTGACTGCGCTCCGCGCCGCAGGCGGCGAGCCGGATCACCTCGTCTCCCTCGTCGTGTACACGACGGCAATCGACGAGTACCGCGCCTCGACCCGGGAGCTCGGCGAGGTCTGGCGCCGCCACTTCGGCCGGCGCTACCCCGCGATGGCGCTCGTGGGTGTCGCGGCCCTCTTCGACGCGGACGCCAAGGTGGAGCTGATGGGCACCGCCGTCATCCCGGATGGCTGACCTCCTGGAGCGGGCACAACGGCTCGGGCACGAGCGTTTCGCCTCGATCGCCGACCAGGGAGAGCCCGGCCGGGTCAACCGCACGCTCGTGAAGGCGCTGGGAGACGAGGGCCTGCTGGAGCTCGTCTTCGCCGGCTCGGCGGTCGAGCTCTGCGAGCTTCGGGAGGGGCTGGCGCACGGCTGCACCGAGGCCGAGACGGCGCTCGCGCTGCAGGGGCTCGGCGGCCATCCGATCCTGCGGTCCGCGACCCCGCAGATCCGCGACGAGTGGATCCCGCGGCTCTCGGCCGGCGACGCGGTCGCCGCATTCGCGCTCAGCGAGCCGGACGCGGGCTCAGACGCGGCGGCGCTGCAGCTCCGGGCCGAGCAGGACGGCGACGGCTTCCGCCTGACCGGGACGAAGGCCTGGATCTCGAACGCGCCGGAGGCGGACGTCTACTCGGTCTTCGCGCGCACGTCGGACGACGGCGCGCGCGGGATCACGGCGTTCGCCGTCCCGCGCGAGAGCGACGGGCTGTCCGGCGAGCACCTCGAGCTGCTGGCTCCGCACCCGATCGGACGACTCGACTTCGACGGCGTCCCGGTCCGGCCGGAGCAGGTCCTGGGGGAGGTCGGCGGCGGCTTCGCGGTCGCGATGGACACGCTCGACCTCTTCCGCCCCAGCGTCGGGGCCTTCGGCGTCGGGATGGCGCAGGCCGCGCTGGACGCGGCCGTCTCGTACACGGCCGGGCGCGAGGCCTTCGGGAAGCCGCTCGCGCGCTTCCAGGCCGTCGGCCACCAGCTCGCCGACGTCGCCACGCAGGTCCAGGCGGCGCGCCTGCTCGTCCGGGACGCGGCGAGCCGGTACGACGCGGGCGTCCGTCCCGTCCGGAAGGCCTCGGCGATGGCGAAGCTCTTCGCCACGGAGACGGCGCAGCGCGCGGTCGACGTCGCGATCCAGGTGCACGGCGCGCGCGCGCTCGAGCAGGGACACCTGCTCGAGCATCTCTACCGGGAGGTGCGCGCGCCGCGCATCTACGAGGGCGCGTCCGAGGTGCAGCGCGAGATCATCGCCCGGGAGCTGTACAAGGAGGCGACATGAGCCAGGACAAGTCCCTCAACTACACCTCGTACCTCGCGCTCGAGGAGATCCTGGGGGCCCAGCGGCCGAAGTCCGAGGAGCACGACGAGATCCTCTTCATCGTCGTCCACCAGGTCTACGAGCTCTGGTTCAAGCAGCTGATCCACGAGCTCGGCTACCTCCAGCGGATGCTCGAGGACGGGAACGAGGCGCGGGCCTCCGCGACCTTCAAGCGCGTCCTCACGATCCTCAAGCTCGTCGTCGCCCAGCTCGACGTGATCGAGACGATGACGCCGACCCAGTTCCTGGCGTTCCGCGACCGGCTGGAGGCTGCATCCGGGTTCCAGTCCGGGCAGTTCCGGGAGCTGGAGGCGATCCTCGGCCGGCGCGACCCCGGGGTGCTCGACGCCTACCACGAGGGGAGCGTCGACCGCGAGCGGGTGACGGCGGCGATGGCACGACCGTCGGTCTACGACTCGTTCCTCCGCTATCTCGCCCTCCGCGGCTACCCGGTTCCGAAGGAGACCCTCGAGCGGGACGTCACGCAGCCGGCGGAGGAGTCGGACGGCGTCCGCGCCGCCGTGCTGGCCGCCTACCGGGACGACGGTGCGCCCGCGCAGATCGCCGAGCGCCTGGTCGACTTCGACGAGGGCTTCATGGAATGGCGCTACCACCACGTGAAGATGGTCGAGCGGACGATCGGCGGACGGCCGGGGACCGGCGGCTCGGCGGGCGCCGCGTACCTGCGGACGACGCTCCACAAGCCGTTCTTCCCGGATCTCTGGACGGTTCGCTCGGAACTTTGATCGAGGCCGAAGCGCTCGCCCCGCACTACTCGGCGTTCCGCGTGTCGGAACGGCTGCTCCTGACCGGGCACTCGCACCAGGCCTGGCCGGACGTCGGCCGGGAGGGCGTGCTCGAGGCGTGGGACGACGCCGCGCTCCACGTCGACGACAAGTGGGGCCGCGCGCTCGAGCGGGCCGAGCGGGTCCGCGACGGCTTCCGCCGCTGGCTGGACGAGCCGGCGGCCGAGATCGCGCTCGACCAGAACACGTTCGGGCTCGTCCTCCGGTTCCTCTCGGCGCTCGACCTGCGTCGGCGCCCGCGCCTGGTGACGACGAGCGGCGAGTTCCACACGTTGCGCCGGCTGATGGCGCGCCTCGCGGAGGAGGAGCTCCTCGACGTCGTCGTCGTCGACGCGCGGCCGGCCGAGACCCTCGCCGAGCGGCTTGCCGCTGAGACGAACGACCGAACGGCGGCCGTGCTCGTCTCGGCCGTGCTCTTCGAGGATTCCCGCATCGTCCCGGCACTCGGCGGGCTTGCGGCGGCGTGCGAGACGCAAGGCGCCGAGCTGCTGGTCGACGTCTATCACGCGCTCGGCTGCATGCCCTTCCCCGTCGCCCGCCTCGGGCTGGAGTCCGCCTGGGTGGTGGGCGGCGGCTACAAGTACCTCCAGCTCGGCGAGGGCAACTGCTTCCTCCGCCTTCCGGCCCAGGCGGACGAGCTGCGACCGGCATTCACGGGCTGGTACTCCGAGTTCGCCGAGCTGGCCGCCGAGAAGACGCCCGGCGCCGTCGAGTACCCCAGCGGAGGCATGCGCTTCGCGGGCGCCACGTACGACCCGACGAGCCACTACCGTGCGGCCCGCGTCTTCACGTTCTTCGAGGAGCAGGGCCTGACGCCGGACGCGCTGCGGGAGAACTACCTCCGGCAGACGACGCGGCTCGCGGAGGCGCTGGGCGCTCCCGGGTCACGCGAGGAGCACGGCGGCTTTCTCGCGCTCGACGTCGAGGACGCCGAGGGCGCCAGCCGGCAACTGGCCGGTGAGGGCGTCCTGACCGACTCGCGCGGCCGCTATCTGCGCCTCGGTCCCGCGCCGTACCTGACGGACGATCAGCTCGACCGGGCCGCCGCGGCCGTCAGGCGGTACACGTGAACGCCCCAGCGGCCGAACGCGTCGCCGAGCGCGCCGTCCCGCACGGCCACCGACCTGCCCTCGGTGTAGGCCTCCGCCCGCGCCGCTGACACCGGCAGCCCGCCGATCGTCGCATCCACGGCGCCCTCGCCGCCGCGCCGCACGGCGATCACCCAGAGGTCGCCGTTCCGCGCGCGACGGGAGATCGCGCGCAGTGCTCGGTCGGACGTCGGCAGCTCGCGCGTCGTGCCGGGGCTCACGAGCGCAGGCGCGAGCGGGCTCGCCGCCCCGATCTCCCGCACGAGCGGCTCGAGCACGCGCTCCCAGTACGTCCAGTTCCAGCCGCCTGCGGTGTCCAGCTGCCCCCAGCACTTCGGGTTCTGGCCGCCGTAGAACGCGAGTGCGCGCGCGCCGTTCAGGATCGCGTCGTAGATCATGAAGCGCTGCTGCTCCCGGGTCGGAAGGACGACGCCGCCCGTCGAGTCGTAGCTCCACGTCCAGCAGATCTGGAGCGTCGTCCACACCGACTGCCTCGGCGTCGCCAGGCGCAGGATCTCCGTCCAGGCACCCGGCTCGCCGAGCTCGGGATCAGGATCGCCGATCGCGATCGGATAGCTGTTGACGCCGTGGACGTCGGTGACCGCGGAGTACGGCGCGAGCGACCAGACGCCGGCGCGCGGCGCCTGCACGGTCACCCAGAGATGATCCCGGTCCACGGGGTCGCGCCAGGCGCACCACTCGCGCCGGCGGCCGGTGGCCAGGCAGTACGCGAAGCGGAGGGACGCGGGACGCATCCGGAACCGCCACGGCTCGTCCGCGCCCTTCCACAGCGCGATCGCCGCGGCCGAGGGATCGGCCTCCAGCGAGCCGACGACGTGGCGCAGCAGCGACTCCCGCCACCCGCCGGGCCGCATCTGCGCGAAGGCGCTGAGGTTGACCCACGTGTGGAGCCCGCTTGCCGCCGCCGCCCGGTTCTCCGCGATCGTCCGTTCCAGGTCGCCGTCGGTCCACTGGCCGGCCGGCCCGACCTTCAGGATGTTCACGCCGGCGGCGGCGACCTCGGGATAGCCCTCGGCCGGCGGCCCCTTCGCGAGCACGATCGGGAAGACCCTGCGGCCGTCGAGGACGACCGTCCCGTGGCGGTCCAGCCTCGTGGTCGCCGCACCCGCCGCTCCCGGCACCACCAGGAGCGCAACCGCGAGCCACGCAAGCCAACGCCTCACCGACGCGAATGTAGCCCGAGGAGGCTACGACCGAAATGGCGGGCGGTTCAGGCCGGCAGATCGCCGCCGAGGGGAGGATCGGCGTGCACGAGCTCGTGGTGGCCGACCGTCCACTCGCGCTGGACGAGGAACCGCTCGTCCTCCGGGTAGAAGACGGCCCTGTCACCGGTCTCGCCCGAGAAGCCGGCGATCGCCTCCATGGAGTCCCAGAGCGTGATCGTCGTGAACTCGACTCGCTCGCCATCGGTGCGGCGGAGGACGAGCGTGCCGCGATTTCCCGGCGTCGCGCGGGAGTCGCGCATCCCGGTGTCGACGAGGTAGTCCCTGTAGGCGTCGGCGTCGGCAGCCGACGTCCAGCCCCGCCAGACGCGCGCGATCATCGCGCGGCCGCCACGAGGTCGGCGTACTCCGGGTGCCGCTCGATGTAGCCCCTCGTGAACGCACAGAACGGCGTGACCGTGAGGCCCCGCGCGCGGATGTCGTCCAGCGCCCCGGCGATCAGCGAGCTCGCGACGCCCTGCCCCTCCCACTCGTCGCCGACCTCCGTGTGCGTGATGACGACCGTTCCGGGCCGCTCGCGGTAGTAGGCGCAGCCGGCCACGGCACCGTCGACGACGGCCTCGTAGCGGTGCTTCGCCGGGTTGTTCTCGACCTGCACCTCGCGCGCGGGGGCCATGCCGCGAAGCTACCGCAAGCGGGAGAGGCCGCAGAGAAGCGGTTTACGGCCGGAGTGCGGGGCGACGGCTAGTGAGCAGCTTCCTCGGCCAGCGCGCGGCGCGCCCGCTCGCGCGAGCCGACGAAGCGAAGCGACTCGAGCCCGATCAGGACCCAGATCACCGCCGTGAGGATGGCGAGCGTCGCGAGCGCCGGCAGGTGATCGCCGAGCGGGACGAGCGCGAGCAGCACGACGGCGCACACGAGGCGGTGGTTGTTGACGGTGTGCACGTTGCGGAACCGGTGCGCGACGTGCGCGAGCAGGTAGAGCGCGGTCCCGCCGAGCAGCGCGAACGTCGCAACCGTGTCCAGCTCCTTGCCGACGTCGCCAAGCGTCTTCTTCATTCCGAGCGCGAGCAGGACGATGCCGGCGACCATCGGGAAGTGGAGGTACGAGTACGTGTCGCGGGCGCGCTCGTTGCGCTCGCGACCGGGGGGCAGCCTTGCGAGGCTTCGCTCCGAGAGCAGCGCGACGACGTCGAAGTAGAGCCACCACAGGGCGGCGGCGACGGCGATCCCCAGGGTGGCGGCCGCGACGACGCCGGCGTCCACGTCCCCCGCCGCCCCGACCCCGATCGCGACGATCGACTCCCCGAGGGCGATGATGAGGATGAGCCCGTGGCGCTCGGCGAAGTGGCTCGGGTGCTCGAGGCTCCACCCCTCCGACCCGAAGAAGAACGGCTCCGCCATGTCGAGGAGCAGGGCGAGAGCCCACACGAGGCCCTGCGGCCAGCCGTCGAGCCCGGAGGCCGCGATCAACAACCCCACCCCGACCGCCGAGCCTCCCGCAAGGCCGAGAACGGACCGGCGGAACACCGGGTCGTCACGGCTCGCGATGACGAAGAGCGCGATGTGGGCCGCGCGGACGACCCCGTAGGCGCACGCGAAGAGCAGCGCCTCGCTGCCGAACGCGCCCGGCACGCAAAGGGCGGCCACGAGCAGCGCGGCCATCGCCGCGAACATGACGAGCCGGACGCCGCCCTCCTCGGGGTCGACGACGCTCGTGAGCCAGGCGTACCCGACCCAGGACCACCACAGCACGCCGAGCACGAGCAGGCCTCGCGCGAGCCCGGTCCACGTCGGCTGGGCCGCCATCAGCGCGGTGCACTGCGTGATCGCGAGGACGAAGACGAGGTCGAAGAAGAGCTCGAGCGGCGTGACGCGCTCGGATTGGCGGAAGACCGCGGCGATCCGGGGGGCACGGGGTGAGCTCGTGCTCACCCCGTGATCTTCGCAGCGCGCGCCGGTGCCGCGCGGTCGCCGCCGGCTGCTCCGTGCGCTCTCCTCGGCATCGAGGAGCCCGGCGGCGGCGCCGGTCCGAAGCGCGAACGTGAATCGCGAACACACCCTGCTTGACGGACCCGCCGGTCTGTGAGAAAGTCACTTCGTCAAGTCCTGTGTGCCCTCGGGTTCACGGGACTTGACGTTTTTTTGGCCGCGAGCGGCGCGTTCCAGACCCGGATCACAGGTGTCTCGCGCTCGTGGCCGAGGACGCTGATCGTCGCCGCGTCCAGCGCCAGGTGGCGGCCGGCCTCCGGCTCCAGCCCGATCCAGCGGGCCGCGAGCACGCGAAGGAGATGCCCGTGGGCGAAGAGGAGGACGCGGCCCTCGACCGGCCGCAGCTCGCCGAGGAGGCGGTCGACGCGCGCGGCGACCTGCCCGGCCGTCTCCCCGCCCGGCACGCCGTCGCGCCACAACGTCCACCCCGGTCGCTCCTCGCGGATCTCCGCCGTCGTACGGCCCTCGTAGTCGCCGTAGTCCCACTCGCGCAGCTCGTCTCTCCGCTCGGCCTCCTCGCCGTAGCCCGCGAGCCGCGCGGTCTCCGCCGCCCGCGCGAGCGGGCTCGTCAGGACGCGTTCGAACGCCGACCCCTCCAGCGCGGCCCGGATCCCCGCGGCCTGCGCCGCGCCGGTCTCGGTCAGCGGGACATCGGTGTTCCCGGTGTGCCTGCCCTCCCGGCTCCACTCGGTCTCACCGTGCCTGACGACGACGATCTCGCTCGCCATTCAGGCTCCGCGCGGTGCGTCAGCTCGTCCACGGCCCGACGCCGCCGAGCCGCTCGGGGGTCGTGCACATGACGAAGCCCGGCGGCGGTTCCTCCATCGGCGGGAACTTCACGTCGGGCCCGAGGTGGACGTAGGCCAGGCGCTGGAGGAGCTCGGGCGCCCCGCCCGGCTCGATCCGCGCCGTGCCGTGCACGACCAGATACTCCTTGAGACCGGGTGGGTGGATCCGCGTCCCCTCGAACGAGAGCGTGACGCGCGGGTCGCGCCGGACGTTCCGCAGCTTCTGCTGCGTCTCCGCCAGGTGGCCGGAGACGAGCTCGCCGTCCTCGATCCCGACCCAGACGCACGAGACCTGCGGCGACCCGTCGGCGTTCAGCGTGACGAGGTGCCCGAGCGAGCCGGACTCGATCAGCTCTCGCGCCTCGGCCGGCAGCTCCATTCCTCGAAGATACCTACGCCCTCGGGACGATCCGCAGCGTCGGCTTCGGCGTCGGCGCCTCGGCGTCGAAGTCCGGCCAGTCGGCGGCGAGGACGTAGACGGCGTCACTCGCCTTCAGCGCGTCGGTCCACCACGCGAGCGGCGGCGGCTCCGGGCTCTGTCCCTTCTCCTGCCACTCGCGCACGACCTTCTGGAACGCGATCCGGCCGGGGTACTCGCCCTCGTAGACGCCCGGGCGTCCGAGGCCGAGCGGCCCGAGGCTCTGCTGGAGCATCTGCATCATCGTCCAGTAGCGCGTGATCCGGTGCTTGTTCCAGTCGAAGGTGTCGGCATTCGTCACCGTCTCGCCCGCCAGCACACCGCGCTTGACGAGCTCGTCCACGATCTCGGCCGGCATGTTCAGGTTCAGGCCGCCCTCCTCGGCCGACAGCCGGATCTGGCAGATCCGGTCCCGGTAGCCCGGGAGCTCCGCCTGCATGTTGTCGCGCCAGTTCCGGGCCGCGTTCAGGAGCTGCGTGAAGAACGTGCCGACGTTCCCCACCTGGGAGAAGCCCGGGCGGCGCGGGCGGTCGGACATCTCGACCGGCTGCTCCGTGGGGACCCGCCAGGGCTGGAGGTCGAGCCCGAACGTCGGCCTGCCGGGAAAGAGCGAGTCGAAGTAGTGGATCGGGAAGTTGCTCGAGATCCCGCCGTCGGACATCGTGTGCTGCGCGAAGCTGCCGCCCGGGCCGTCGGCGCGCCAGAAGGGGATGGTCGCGAGGAGGATCGGGAAGCTCAGGCTGAGGCGGGCGGCGACGACGATCGGAAGCTCGAGCCCCGGCACCGGATAGAGAGTCCGGCCCTCCCGGGCCGGGTCGGTCGCGGCGCCGGACCGAGTCGCCTCGACCATGTGGTCGACGACCGGCGCCGGGAAGAGCTGCTTCCACTCCTCCGGGTCGAAGAAGTACGGCGCGTCCTGCTCCTCGGGCTCGGGCAGTGGCAGCGTCGCGGGCCGTGAGGCGCTCAGGTCGGTCGTGATCAGCTGGAGGTTGACGTCCGCGTCCTTCGGGTCGTCGCCGACGAGCATCCGGAAGGTGAGCGGCGTCGGCGGGTCGCCGGCGCACTTCTGGACGGTCGCGTAGAGCCAGTCGGTGAGTCCGGAGTCGGCGGGCCGGCCCTCCTCGGTTCGGCCGCTGCACATCCCCCACCACGTCTTCTTGAGGGCGCGGTCGAGCGTCATCGTGAACCGGTAGAGCGCGGCGACCGCGAGCGCGGCGAGGACCAGCGCGGCCACCGGGAGCGCCACCAGGCCGAGGAGCACGATCGCGAAGATCTCGAGCGTCCCCGCGCCGCCCGAGACGAGCGCCCAGATCGAGACGACGAGCACCGCGGCCCAGGCCAGCACGGCCAGCGCGGCCCCGAGCAGGAAGCGCGTGTCGACCAGGAGGATCGACACGACCGCCTTGAGCGACCGCGTCAGGAGCGAGCCGGTCGAGGTGACCAGCTGGAGCGCCAGCTCGAATGCCCGCCGCGCGGACGGGGTCGGCTGGAAGAGGCTGAGGACGAAGCCGGGTGCGGTGATCTCCTTGCCGACCTCGTCCAGCACGTCGAACGCCTTCGGGTCGCCCTGGTTGCGCCGGTACTCGCACGCGGCCGCCGCGACTGCCGCGATCGCACCGGCGGAGGCGCCGCCGACGTTCCGGAACCGGTACTCGCGCGCGATCCTCGTGATCGCGCCGGGATAGACGACGCCGCTCGTGATCCCGCCCTTCATCACGAGGTCGCATTCGCGCCGGGGCGTGGGCTCGGAGCTCACCGTTCGCGCATCTCCTTGCTCGCGACCAGCGCGAGGACGAGGTTGGCGGCGGAGACCGCGGTGGCCAGCCTCGCGGCGCGGGGCGGCAGCTGGCGGTTGAGGCCGGCCATCGCCGCGGAGAGCGTGTCGGAGGCGTGGATCAGCACGGCGAAGCGAAGCGCGTGCCTCCGGACCGCGGGGTCGCGGCTCAGCAGGTCGAGCCCGATCAGCACGGTCCGGATGCCGAACATGCGCAGAACGTGGACGGCGGCGCCGTCGGCGTCGCCCTCACGGCCGAGCCTCTGCGCGAACATCCGCGGGGTCGCGAGCGCCGCACCGCCGTTGAAGAGACGAACGCCGGCGAGGGCGACACGCGCCGAGCCGCGAACGAGTCCCATCCCTACGCTCCGACCTGGCGCCACGGCGCGAACGGGTTCTCGACGCCCTGGAGGGCCGGCGCGAGCTCGGGGAAGTGGCGCAGGAGCAGGCTGCGCATCGTG
>DASTWB010000020.1:0-4954 GCA_035758725.1 Gaiellaceae bacterium | reverse complement strand
GGAGGGCCAGCTCGGTCATCTCCCGGGGGTCGTGACTCTCCGGCGACGCGGCCCGGACCCGCCACGAGGTCCGCTCGGCGACGCCCTGGAGCAGGCCCACGGCGCGGCGCGAGGCGCCGAGGACGGCGACGCTCGACGGCGCGAAGAACGGCCGGAGCGACGCGACGGCGGCGAGGTGATCCCGCTCGTCGACGCGCTCGCGGTAGGTCTCGGTCGGGGCGATCCGGAACACGACCTCGACGGTGCCGCTCTCGAGCGTGCGCGTGCTCTCGAAGCCGACGGCCTCGAACACGTGGAGCATCTGGCTGTTGTCCGCGAGCACCTCGGCGACGAAGCGCTCGATCCCGACCGAGCCGGCACGCTCGGCGAGCTGCTCGAGCAGGCGCGTGCCGATCCCGCGCCGCTGGAGCTCGTCGGCGACCACGAAGGCGACCTCGGCCGCCGTCGGATCGCGTAGGCGGACGTAGCTGGCGAGGGCGATGATGCGTCCGCCGAGCTCGCCGACCAAGTGACCGCGTTCGTGCCAGTCCGGGTCGACGAAGGAGGACACGAGCTTCTCGTTCACCGTCGGGAAGCCGTGGAACCGGTAGTAGACGCTCTCCCGGGAAAGGCCGCCCAGGAAGTCGACGAGCGCGTCCGTGTCGTCCGCGGTCGGAGGTCTGAGCCTGAGCGTCGTCCCGTCCCGCAGGATCACGTCCCGCACCGATGTCGCCGCCTGGGCCATCTCCTCTAGCTTTGCACCCAGGCGCCGCCTGCGCGGTCGAGCTCAACGTCGACCTTGCTGCTCCCGGCGGTGAGGAGCTCCGGCGGCGGCTCGGCGGAGAAGCCGATGTGCTGCGCGAGGAACGGCGCGAGGTACCTGCCGGCGATCTTTCCCGGCGGCCACCAGAGGGGCTCCATGTCCACCGCCGAGGTGTCGTCGAGAACGCCGGCCCGCAGGAACCTCGGGCTGAGGCCGGTGAGGAGGAGCCCGCGCAGGACGGGCTTGAACGGCTGGGGCTCGATCTCCACGCCGGCGAGGGCCGCGATCGACTCGGCCGCGGCGTCCGCCTGCTGGGCCGCGATGCCGCCCTGCTTGATCGGGAACGCGGTCATGTCGCCGGCGGCGAAGAGATCGTCGCGTCCCTCGACCCGCCCGTGCTCGTCCGCGCGTACGAAGCCGCGGCCGTTCTGCGGGATGCCCGGGATGCGGCGCCCTTCGGGCACCGGAACCGACACGACCCGCTGCGTCCGGAGCGCGCGGCCAGGCACCACGACGAGGGCGCCGTCGCGGAACACGGCGGGTGTCGTGTGCGTCCTGACGACGATCCCGCGCGACTCGAGCAGGTCGGCGACGGACTGCAACGCCTGCCGTCCGAAGATGCCGAGTGGCTGGCTCTCCGGAGTGACGACCTCGATGGTGACGTGCGTCGCGCCGCGATCCTCGAGCTCGGCCTTGGCCATCAAGGCGAGCTCGTACAGCGGCAGCGGCCAGGCGGCGAGCGTCGGCAACGCGAAGGTGATGGACCCGGCGCGGCCGGTGGCGGCGTCTTCGAGCAGCTCCGAGAGCTCTTGCCGGTCGTCGGGGCCTCTGAAGGTCAAGCCGCCCGGGACGCCTTCGCGGCCCCGCGCCCCGACGGCGAGGAGAAGGACGTCCCAGGGGAGGTCCCGCCCGTCCGCCGTCTTCACCACCCGCCGAGCCAGGTCGGCGCCGGCGAGCGTGCCGGGCGTCAGGCGTGCGCCCGCGAGCGTCGCGAGCCGCGAGACCGGAAACTGCCGCATCTCGCCCTTGCCGAAGGGCTCGGCGACGGACATGGGCCGGTACACGAAGTCGTCGTCGGGGGCGAGGAGCTCGATGTCGACCCGATCCTCAGCGAGCGCCCGGAGCGCGAGCGTCGCCTCGAACGCGGCGACCCCGGCCCCGGCGATTAGAACCCGAAGTGGCTCACGAGGATCCATGTGCCCAGGGTCGCCTCGCTCCGACCAGCCGCCATCCGTAGCCATGCCGGTGTCCCATGCGGCTTACTACCGAGCGGCGACCGTAGCCCGTGCCTTCGCGACGAGCACCGGCCGGTCGGCCCGTTGGACGATCTCCTTCGAGACGCTGCCGAGAAGCGCGCCGGCGACCCTTCCGAGGCCGCGCGACCCGACGACGATGAAGTCCGCGTCCCGCGCCTGCGCGAAGTCGAGGACCGCCTCGGCGGGATCGCCCTCGAGCACCTCGTAGTCCGGGTCGACGTGGTAGTGGGTCGCGTAGAGCTTCGCGTCGGCGATCACGCCGCGCGCATGCTGCGCCTCGTCCGTGACCACGTCCTGGTAGTAGGGAGCGCCGAGGAAACCCGACGGCGCGTGGCGGACGTAGACGACCGCGACCTCTGCGTCGAGATCGGCGGCGAGGCTGTATCCCTGCTCCAGCGCGTCGCGGGCCCCGCTGCTTCCGTCCGTGGCGATGACGATGCGTCTCATTGGATGCCTCCTTCGGTTCTGCCTGCAGCATCCATTCGCGGCGCCTCTGGGGCATCCGCGCCTCCCCGGATCTCGCCTGGGGCTTTCCCGCGACGGCGGCGCGGGCCGGTCCCGCTGACGCGAGTCGCCTCCGTACTGCAGGCGGCCGGGGCGCCGACCGGTGGAGCGGCGGGAACGCCGCGGCGATATGGTCGCAGGCCGTGACGCTCCTCTGGTTCATCGTCTGGTTGATCTGGAACACGGTCGGCGACAACGAGCCGCTGACATTAGACCCCGTGAACTTCTGGGCCGGCTGGCTGCTTCTCGCCCTCGCGCTCGACCTCGGCGCGAACCACGCCCGCCGCTAGCCGCCGGACACCGTCATAGGATGGTCGCGTGAGCTTCGACGACTGGATGCTCGCGCTCCACGTCCTCAGCGCGTTCCTCATCGTCGCCGGGCTCGTCCTCTTCTGGCTCCTCGTCGTGGCGGTGCGGCGGGCCGACACGGCCGATGCGACGCTCCGCTTCGGACCGCTCACGAGGCTCGCCGACGCGGCGATCGGCGTGGGCATGGGCGGGACGATCGCGCTCGGGATCTGGCTCGCGTTCTCGGTGGGCGGCTACGACATCTGGGACCCCTGGATCGTGGCGGCGATCGTGCTCTGGTTGGTCGCCGCGGCGATCGGAAGGCGCACGAGCAGTGCCTACGGGGAGGGCGTCAGGAAGGCGCAGGAGCTCCGCGGCGCCGGACGCACCGACGCCGACGCCGAGCTCCTGGCCCTGAACCGGGCCCCGAGAGGCGTCGTGCTCCAGGCGCTCGCCTCCCTCGTCGTCCTCCTGATCCTGGCCGACATGATCTGGAAGCCGGGCGCGTGAGCGCCCTCTTCGCCACGGTCCGGGCGGACGACCAGAACCTGCCGCTCTTCCTCCACGTCCTCGGCGCGATGACGCTGGTCGGAGGTCTCTTCACCGGAGCGGCCGCGCTCTCGTTCGCGCGCGGCGACGGTCGCTGGCTGCGCCTCGGCTACTGGTCGCTGCTCGCGATCTCCCTGCCCGGCTGGATCCTCATGCGGATCGGTGCCGGGTGGATCTACTCCGAGGAGGGGTGGGACAAGCTGCCCGAGGACTTCGACCAGCCGACCTGGCTGGGGATCGGGTTCGCCGTCGCGGACTTCGGCGGTCTCGTCCTCGCCGTCTCGCTGGTCGTCGGCGGCGTCGGCCTCTACCGCCTCCGCGCGGGCAAGGGCTCGGGGCTGCTGGCGGCCACGATGGTCCTCGCGCTCGTCCTGCTCGCCGCCTGCCTCGTCGCGGTCTGGGCGATGGCCGGGAAGCCGGACTGAGGACACCAGGCGCGGAACCTGCGGCGGCTGCGATCCTGCGGAGGTGGAGGCGCTCTACGACCTACTCGCCCAGCCGCCGGTCGCGTACCTCGTCCTGTTCGGGATCGTCGCCGGCGACGCGGTCTTCCCGGCGTTCCCGAGCGAGTCGGCCGCCATCTTCGCCGGCGTCCTCGCGGCGATCGAGCCCGAGATCGCACTGCCTGCGGTGCTCGGCGTGGCGGCGGCCGGTGCCTTCTCGGGTGACTCGGTCTCGTACGCGCTCGGGCGCTTCGGCGGCCGTCCGGCGCAGCGCCGCTTCTTCGACGGCCCCTACGCGCGCCGCGCGGTTCGCTGGTCGTGCGACCAACTCCGGCTGCGCGGCGGGCTGATCCTCGTCGTGGCGCGCTTCGTCCCGGGCGGACGGACGGGCGCGACGTTCACGAGCGGCCTGACCGGCTTCCGGTACCTCACCTTCGCGTTCTTCACCGCGATCGCGGCCGCGTTCTGGGCGCTCTACGCCGTCCTCCTCGGCTACTTCGGCGGGCGGATCTTCCACGAGCGCCCGCTGCTCGCGGTCGGCGTCGCATTCGCACTCGCGGCGGGAGTGGCGGCTGCCGTCGAGATCACGAGGCGGTTCCTCCGCCGGAGCTAGCCGGCCGTCGACCTCGGGCCGATCGCAGGGCGCCGGTGATTGGATAGTGCCGTGGAGACGGAAACCCTCCTCGCGCGCGAGCTCGAGCGGTTCGAGCGGGACCATCCGCGCTCCCTGGCCCTGGCACAGGAAGCACGCGCCTCGCTCTTCCAGGGGGTGCCGATGCCCTGGATGGTGCGCTGGGCCGGCGGCTTCCCGGTGTTCGCCGCCGACGCGGCGGGTGCGCGGTTCCGCGACGTGGACGGACACGAATACGTGGACTTCTGCCTGGGCGACACGGCCGCGATGACCGGTCACTCCCCGGAGCCGACGGTCCGCGCGATCGAGGAGCAGGCGCGGCACGGGATCACGCTGATGCTGCCGAGCGAGGACGCGCTGGCCGTCAGCCGGGAGCTCGCCCGCCGCTTCGGCCTCCCCCGCTGGCAGTTCGCCCTCACCGCGACCGACGCGAACCGGTTCGCGATCCGGCTCGCGCGCGAGCTCACCGGCCGCCCGAAGATCCTCGTCTTCAACTGGTGCTACCACGGCACGGTCGACGAGACCTTCGCGACGCTCGAGG
>DASTWB010000004.1:0-3178 GCA_035758725.1 Gaiellaceae bacterium | reverse complement strand
CTGCGTGTCGCCGACGACGGCGCGGAACTTCGTCCTCCGATGCGAGGCGTTGTAGCGCGTGACCCAGTAGCGGGCCCATCTGCCCTGCTGCGAGCCGATCGAGGCAGCCGCTCCCGTAATGGGCGCGGCGACGCCGATCGTCCTCGTCCGGCCGCAGTTGATCAGCGCCCGGTCCGTGCCGGTCGGCGACTGTGCCGCCGTCGTCGATCCACCGGCGGTGCCGGTCGCCACGGCGAGTGCCGTGAGCGCCGTCAGCGCCGACAGGATCGGAATCAGAGCTTTTCTCATCCTTCCTCCTTCTCTTCCGCAGAAAGCGTCATTCTGACTCGTGCACCCTCGAGGCGCGATTCGCCTGAGGGGTGAAAGACTCCAAGTACGCGCATAGACCCCTTTCCGGTGCTCACCAGCACTGCTCGGCAAGCGGCGGGAGCTGCATGGCCGACCCCGGGCCGATCACCCTCTCCCACCCCGCGCCGAGGTGGAGGATTCCTTCCGATGATTAGACGCTCTCGTCGGCGGAATGGCTGTGCGGAGGCGGAGGCAGGGAACTCCACCGTGTGATTCTCGCACTACGGAGCGGGCCCGACGCCACGTCGTCCGCCGACGAGCGGAGTCCGGCTCGAGCCCTCTGTGCGAGGATCGGTTGCGATGTCGCCGCCGTTCCGGATCGGGGTCATGCAGCTGACGATGGAGCCCCTCGAGGAGATGCTCGAGTCCGCGCGGGTCATGGATGAGGCCGGTCTGGACACGGTGTGGCTCGCGGAGGCGTATCCCTGGTGGCGCAAGCATGGAATGGAGGCGCGGTCCTCCACGGTCGTCTCGGCGCTGATCGCGCGCGAGACGACGCGCCTCACGATCGGCTGGGGAATCATCTCGCCGTTCACCCGGCATCCCGTTCAGGTCGCGATGGACGCACGTGTCGTCCAGGAGGTGGCGGGGCCCGGCCGGTTCCTGCTCGGTTTCGGGACGTCGAAGATCTTCCTGAACAACACGTTGCAGCAGACGAACCGCACGCTCGGGCCGATGCGCGACGCGGTGACGATCGTGCGGGGCGTGCTCGGCGGGGACGCGTTCCGGTACGACGGGGGCACGTGGAGCGCGGACGTGCCCGCCCTGGACGGCGCGGCGGAAACGCCGAAGGACGTACCGCCGGTCTACGTGGCCGCGACGGCGCCGAAGATGCAGGCGCTCGCCGGCGAGATCGGCGACGGCTGCCTGACCCCGTCGATCACGACCCCCGCCTTCGTCCGCTACACGCGGGACAACGTCCGCCGCGACATCGACATCGGCTGCACGGTCGTCGCGTCGATCGGCGAGACGCGTGAGGCGGGCCGGGACGGCGCCCGCGAGATTGCCGGCATGTACCTCGCGAACAAGGTCCAGAACATCAAGGGCGCTGCCGACACGCTGCTCGAGCTCGCGGGCATCGACCAGGAGGAGATCCGTCCCGTCGCGGAGGCGATGGACCGGGGCGGGCGCCTCGCCGCCAAGGAGCAGGTGAGCGACCGGCTGCTCGACAAGTGCAAGCCGATCGCCGGGACCGCGGAGGACTGCGTCGAGGCGATCGAGGAGTATCGCGACGCCGGCTGCACGCACGTGATGCTCGAGCTGTGGGGCGACCGGCGCCACGACCAGATCCGCATGTTCGGCGAGAAGGTGCTTCCGCGGTTCCGGTGATCCACGAGCGGCGACTGGTCGATCTGGCGCTCCGCCTGGTCTCGACTCCCTCGTACACGGGGTCGGAAGAGGCATGTGCGCGCGGGATCGCGCGCGAGCTGGAGGAGCTCGGCCTGGGGGTGATGTGGCAGCAGGTCGAGGAAGGGCGGGCGAATGTCCTCGGCACCTGGCCCGGCGAGGGCGGCGGCCCGACGCTGATGTTCAACGGCCACCTCGACACCTCGTACTCGGGCGAGGAGCCGTGGCTGCGGGACATCGCCGGCTTCCGGCCCGAGGGTTTCGAGCGCGACGGACGGATCTACGGGCTCGGCATCTCGAACATGAAGGGCGCACTGGCGTGCTACGTCGAGGCGGTGCGGTCCCTCATCGAGGAGGGCGTCCGGCTGAAGGGTGACGTGATGATCGCCGCAGTCTGCGGCGAGATCGAAAAGACCCAGCAGGGCGAGGCGCAAGGCCCGGAGTACCGGGGCTACGCGGCCGGCTCCCGGCACCTCGTCGGCCACGGCGGCGCAGCGGACATGTGCATCCTCGGCGAGCCGACGGAGAACAAGCTCGTGCTCGCGCACTTCGGAACGCTCTGGGTGCGGCTCCGGGTGCACGGTCCGTTCGTCCACACCGCGTTCTCGTCGGGCCGCGTCGAAGAGAACTCGATCGTGAAGATGCGCAGGGTGCTCGATGCCGTGCTCGCGTTTCTGCCCGAGTGGGAGGAAGAGATGTCGTACGGCGACGTGCGGGGCGTCGCGAACGTCGGCGCGATCCAGGGCGGCTTCGGCTGGCGCGTCTCTCGGACGCCGCACGCGACGGACCTGTTCCTCGACCTCCGCGTTCCGCCCGACGTCCCGATGGCGGAGGCGCGCCGGCGGACGCTGGCCTTTGCCCGCGGGCTCGAAGGTGTGGACGCCGAGGTCTACGTCACGGCTCCGGGCGCCGAGGTGGACGAGTCGAGCCCGGTCGTGGAGGCGGTTGCCGATGCGCACGAGGCGGTGTTCGGATCGCCGCCCGAGCGTGACGTCACGCGGTGGTTCTCCGACGCCTCGGTCCTCTCCCGCTACGGGATCGCGACGATCAACTACGGAACGTCGTCCGGTCTCCCTGACGCCGAGCTCGGCGAGAACCTCGAGATCAGCGGCCTCGTGAAGACGGCCGAGGTCTATGCGCGCGCGGCGCGGACGATCTGCGGATGAAGCTCGTCACGTACGACGGCGGCAAGGTCGGTCGCGTCGATCGCGAGGAGATCGTCCGGCTCGACGTCCCGGACATGCGGACGTACTTCGAGCGGGGCGGAGCGGATGACACCGACGAACGGACGCCCCTCGAACGCGCCGATCTCGAGGCGCCGATCAGCCCGAGGAAGTTCTTCCACACGGCGGGCAACTTCCGGGAGCACGAGGAGGAGTCGAAGCGGGTCGGCTGGTCGCATGCGATCGCGCCGTGGATCGTGTTCCTCCAGAACGTCGATGCGATCGTCGGGCCCGACGAGCCGGTCGTGTATCCGGAGCAC
>DASTWB010000077.1:0-8506 GCA_035758725.1 Gaiellaceae bacterium | reverse complement strand
ACGCCCGGGCTCCGGACCGCGCTTCCAGGCTTCAGCCGCGTCGTCGGGCCGCTGCTCCGAACCCCTGGGGAAGGAGCCGACACGATCGTCTGGCTCGCGGCAGGCCCGGACGCCGCGGGTCTCAGCGGCCTGTTCCTTCTCGACCGCCGAGCGCGGGCGAAGCATCGCCTGCGCCGCACGCGTCGGCCCGACGAGGCCCGCGAGGCGGCGCGGCTCTGGCGGGTCTGCACGGAGCGCACGGCTCCGTTCTCGGCCGACGCCGGCGGCTCAGCCGCCTGACCCGACCGCGGTAACTGCGATCCGTTGCAGCATTCCGCCGAAGACGTAGCTGTGGAGCGGCCAAAGCGTGTACCAGTAGGCGAGACCGGGCACACCGGCCGGGTCGAAGATGGCCGTTTGCCGAATGACCGAGCCGCCCTTGTTGTCTGGTTCGACCTCGAACTGGAGCCATGCACGACCGGGCACTTTCATCTCGGCGACGAGCCCGAGCAGTCGATCCTGTTCGAAGCGCTCGACACGCCAGAAGTCGATCGTGTCGCCCACCTGTATGCCGACGGGGTCACGGCGGCCGCGCCGCAAGCCCGGGCCGCCCACGAGCACATCGAGTGCGCCGCGCAACTCCCAGAGCTGGTCGCCGAGGTACCAGCCCGTGTGACCTCCGATTCGCTGAATCGGAGCGAACGCCGCCGCGGGCGGGCAAGGCACCGTGACGCTGCGTGAATCGACGAGTCTGGAGCCGTAGCGCGCGCCGCCGTATCCAGGGCTGGGTGCGGACGCCTCATCCGACCAGCGGGTCTCGGCGATCTCCTTGTCCTCGTTCGCAAGCGCCCGTGCGATCACGCGAGGCCGGAGAAGACTACTAGCGGCGCTGGTCGCGCCACTGCCCCGCGGCCGCCGACACTGTGGGCTTGATCTCGGCACCAGCGCAGGACCGGCGATCGGTTCAAGAAAGTGGTCTGCATCGTCGCCGATCTGGCCCGCTGGGTTTCGCAAGTGGCTCACGCACATGCGGTGGGCGCCTGGACGCCAGCTTTAGCCGGCAGTGGTCTCGAACTGCCCCTTCATGTTCGCTGGCGTGCCACTTCGGAGAGGCGGTTCTGGATCTGAAAGCTCCATAAACGGCTCCATACCCACTGCACGATCGACGCGGAGCAAGTCGATCCGAACAAAAAAGCGCCGATTAGCGGCGGGTTTGCAGAGCCCTCTGACGGACTCGAACCGTCGACCCCCTCCTTACCATGGAGGTGCTCTACCAACTGAGCTAAGAGGGCGCGAACGCGATTGTAGCCGCGCGCTTCGCGGGCTCAGACCGCCGGGACCAGGCTCACCCGCTCGCCCGGGGCGAGGCACGGGATCGTCCGCATGTCGTGGGGATGACGCAGGACGATGGTCGTCCCGTCGGCGAGCCGGAGCTCGTTGCGGCAGCGCGAGATCATCTGCGCGTCGGGGGTGCAGTCCGTGTCCGTCATCACCTCGGCGCTCGTCGGGCCCGTCGGCATCGTGCCGCGCTCGAGCCTGGCCGACAGCCGGTCCGGCGTCTCGGACGGCGCCGGCATGGCCGCGGAGACGAGCACGGTCCGCGCCGCGGCCGGCACGTCAACCGGGTGCTCCGAGACATACGTGGGCGACGGCCCGCCTCCGTCGGAGCCGAAGACCGCCCAGGCGGCCGCGGCGCCCAGCAGGGCGAAAGCAGTGACGAAGACAAGACCCGTGCGCACGATTCCTCCTCGGTTCGACCGGACTCGATCGTCGTTCACTCTTCGAGCCGGCGCGCCCGCACGAACCCGCAACCTCGTTGCGGCCTGTTACTGATCGTTCCGCACGTCGGCGACGACCTCCGAGATTGCGCCGAGTACGACGTCCGGCCGGTCGCGCATGACGTGGTGTCCGCTTCCCTCCGCATGGACGGCTCGTCGCCGTGGCGACGCGACGACGAAGTCACGGTGTGCCCGGCGGATCGCCTCGACCTCCTCCGGCGTGTCGACCCACGTGCGCTCGGCCACGATGTCGACCACCGGAGTGGCGGCTGGGATGTCGACCTGCCGGAGCCGCTCGACGGTCGCGGGATAGGCCTCGATGACCGGGATCATCACGCGGGCGAGCTCGGGGGCCTGCTGTTCGAGAGCCGCGAACTGCGGCCGGTAGGTCTCGTGGAGCCGCGCGAGCTGCGCGTCGTCGAAGAAGCCGGCGAGATTTGCGTCGACGAGGACGACGCCGGCGATGCGGGCGTCTTCCGCGGCGACGAGCGTCGCAATGAAGCCGCCGTAGGAGTGGGCGGCGAGGACGACAGGAGCGGCGATCCCGTGACGGTCGAGCTCGCGGCGTAGCGCGTCGGCCTCATCGTCGATCCGGTAGGGAGGCGGGGTGGGCGCGCTGCGGCCCAGGCCGGCGCGGTCGTAGACCATCGTCCGCACCTCGTCTAGGCGGCGTACCGCCGGTTCGAGGTCAGCCCAGACGGACGAGTCCTCCCCGCCGCCGGCCTCGAACACGACGGTCGGCGACCCGGCGCCGCGGACCTCCGTCCAGAGCGCCCGCGGCTCGCCCGTGCCTACGAGCGGCCGTCCAGCCGGATCGTCCACGGCTCGATCGTGTCGACCTGGAAGTGCGTCTCGTTCCATGGGTCGGACTGGCTCAGGACGACGTGGAACGTCGGCACGCGGCTCTTCTACCAGACGCCCGGCTGCGATCATCCGCCCGTGGCCGCGACCGCCGCCGAACTCCCGATCCGCCGGAACACGATCCTCCTCGGAGCGATCATGGCGGTGAACTCCGCCGTGCTCCAGCTGGTCGCGGCCGTCTCGTCCCTGACCTTCGTGCTGGTCACGGGGTTCGAGTCCCTGCTCGGGCTCGGGCCGGCGATCTTCCTCACCGCCTCGGCCCTGACCGCGTTCCCGGCCGGCTGGGCGATGGACCGCTACGGCCGCGTCCCGATCATCGTCGTCGGGTTCATCGGCGGCGCCGCAGGCTGCGCGCTCACCGCGCTGGGCACCGCGACCGAGCAGGCCGTGCCGGTGATCGTCGGCTTCGCGCTCATCGGCTCGTCCGGAGGCGTCTCGCTCCTGATCCGCACGGCGGCGGGCGACATGTACCCGCCGACACGCCGGGCCCGCGGGATCGCCTACGTGCTGAGCGGTGCCGTCGTCGGCGCGATCCTCGGCCCGGCGGTCTTCAGCCCGATCTTCTCGGGCAAGGAGGACCTCGAGGCGAGCGTCCTCACGATCCCCTGGCTGGGGGCCGGCGTGCTCTCGCTCGTCGCCGTCGTCCTCGCCCTCAACGTCCGCCCGGACCCGAAGCGGATCGGCGAGCTGATCGCGCCCGCCGAGGACGGGCCGCCGCAGTCGGCGGCGCCGCTGCGGGAGATCGTCCGGCGCCCAGGGGTGATCCCCTCGCTCCTCGCCGGCTTCGCGTCGATGGCCGTGATGGTCTCCGTCATGAACCTGACGGGCTACGTCGTGGTCGAGCACCGCCACCACGCACAGCACCTCATCTTCCCGATCATCGGCGCGCACGTGCTCGGCATGTACGCGCTCGTGCTCGTGATCGGGCCGGTGATCGACCGCATCGGACGCACGCGGGCGCTTGCCACCGGCTTGACCGTGATGGCCGTGTCCTGCGCCGGCATCCAGCTGTTCGAGGGAGTCTTCATGACCGCCGTCCTGCTCTTCGGCCTCGGGCTGGGCTGGAACGTGTCGTTCGTGGCCGCGACCGCGCAGCTCGCCGACCGGACGATCCCGGCGGAGCGGGGGAAGCTGCTCGGCTTCAACGACCTCGTCGCGGCGCTGCTCGGGGCCGCGCTCGCGCTGCTCGGCGGTGCGGTGCTCGAGTGGCTCGGCGTCGCGGCACTCGCCTTCGGAGCCGCAGCTCTCGTCCTGCTGCCGATCGTCTGGATCTACCGGCTGCGCGAAGTGGGGGCGGGAGGATTCGAACCTCCGAAGGCAGAGCCAACGGGTTTACAGCCCGTCCCCTTTGGCCACTCGGGAACACCCCCAGGCGAAGGAGGATAGTAGCGATGGAGCGCTTCGACGCCCTCGTCGTCGGAGCCGGCCCTGCCGGGTCGCTGACCGCGTTCCACCTCGCGCGGGGCGGCGCCCGCGTCCTGCTCGTCGACAGGGCGCGGTTCCCGCGCGACAAGCCGTGCGGCGGCGGGATCACCGTGCGCGCGGGGCGGCTGCTGCCGTTCTCGATCGACCCGGTCGTGGAGGACGACATCGAGAGCTTCGACCTGCGCCTGCGCTACGGGTGGCGCTTCACGCGCCGGACGCGCGAGCCGCTGATCCGGATGACGCAGCGCCGCCGGCTCGACGCGTTTCTCGTCGACCAGGCGCGGGAGGCGGGAGCCGACTTCCGCGACGGCGCGGCGCCCGACGGGGTCGAGGCGCGGGTGGTGATCGGGGCGGACGGCGCCAACGGCACGACCGGACGAAAGGCGGGCCTCGACGGGCACCTGCGGACCGTCGCGCTGGAGGGCAACGCCGCCGTCGACCCGAGGCGCTTCGCCGGCCGGGTCGCCGTCGACTTCGGAATCGTCCCCGGCGGGTTCGGCTGGGTGTTCCCCAAGGCCGACCACCTGAACGTCGGCGTCGGGGGCTGGCGCGAGGAGGCTCCCAGGCTCCGCGCGCACCTGGAACGACTGTGCCGGGAGCACGCCATCCCGACGGACACGCTGACCGAGGTGCGCGGCCACCACCTGCCGCTCAGGCGCCCGGGCGCGGTCGCCGGGCGCGGCACGACCGCGGTCGTCGGAGACGCAGCGGGTCTCGTCGACCCGGTCTCCGGCGACGGGATCTACGAGGCGTTCCTGAGCGCGGGGCTCGCGGCTGCGAACGCGCTCGACATCCTGGCCGGCCGCGCCGACGACTTCTCGCGCTACTCGGCGGAGCTGCGGCAACGCCTCGCGGTCCAGGCCGCGGCATCCTGGCGCGCCAAGATGGTTCTCGAGCGCTTCCCGCGCACGACGTTCACGCTGCTCCGGGCGCCGCTGGCCTGGCGCGGGATCGAGACGCTTCTCCGAGCGGACGCCCACGAGCCCGCCCAGATCGGCGGTGCGGCCGGCGTCGCGCTCCGCGTCGTCGACAGGATCGCGCGGTTCGACGTGCCGAGGCGAGAGTTCGCCTTCGCGGCACGCGAATGGACGAGCTAGCGGCGGCCGGCCGCCCAGTCCGTCGGGAGATCCGCGCCGCCCTCGGCCGACCAGCGGGGGCCGAACCGCGCGAGCGTGGGACTCGGGACGAGTTTCCCGGCGACGACCGCCTCGCCCTGGCGGAACTCTGTCGAGAGCTCGAGGACCGGCAGGGGGACGAACGAGAAGGTCCGCTCGAGCAGGGCCAGGTCGGAACGGGAGTTCATTCGCATCAGGATCACGTTGTCGCACTGCGAGACGACGTTCTCGTTCACCTTCTGCGGGCGCTGAGTCGCCACGAGCAGGACGAGCCCGAACTTGCGGCCCTCACCCGCGACCCGCACCGCATGCTCGGTCGCGAGCGCGGTCAGTGGGTCCTCCGGGAGCGCGGGACACACGTTGTGCGCCTCGTCGATCACGATCAGCATCGGCTCGCGAACGGCCCGCCGCCGCCACAGCGCCGCCAGAACGGCTTCGGCCGCCACGGCCTGCTCGTCCCGCGTTGCCAGGGAGCCGAGGTCGGCCACGAGGCAACGCGGGCCGCCGGGCTGCACGAGCTCCTCCAGCGACCCGGAATCGGCTCCCGACCAGACCTGCCAGCGGTCGACGCCGAGGTTGCGCGCCCGCACGCCGAGCGAATGCCACGGCTCCGGACTCTCCGACAGCCGCTCGACCGTCTCGCGCACGGTCGTTGCCTCGTCCGCCGCCTCGACTGCCTCGAGGAGCGCCGAGTACTCCTCCCGGTCGTCGATCGGGTCAAGGCGTAACACCGCCGCCCGCTCCGCCGCGTCGAAGTCGCGGAAGCGCACGTGGAGCCGGTTCCGACCTGCGTCGCTCGCGCGCCGGACATCGACTCCTGCGGCGGCCGGCTCGTACCGGGCGCGCGCGTCCTCGTCGACGTCGCTGCGCAGCGTCGCCAGGCGGACGAAGTCGGAGTTGGGATCGAGGACGACGATCCGTAGCGAGGTGTCCGCGAGCAGGCGCTCGAGGATCGTGCCGAGCGCGTAGGTCTTGCCCGAGCCCGACTGTCCGCACAGAAAGGTGTGTCGGTCGAACGCGCCTGCATCGAGGGTGAGCTGAACGCCTTCGGCGAACATGAGCGAGCCGACGTCGAGCGCCGCGCGGGTGGGCCGGGCGCCGTCCAGCCAGCGCGCGACCTCGTCGGCGGCCGCGGCCCGGGTCCACGCCTCGCCGAAAGGCTCGCCCTGCCCCTCGAGCATGCGCCCTTCCACGCGTGCGGACCGCCGGTCTTCCGCCGCCGTCACGCTTGTCACGTAGCCGAGGCGCTCGCCGAACCGTTCGTCCTTGATCAGGACGTACCCGCCGACGCGCAGCTCGAGCTCGATCAGCGGCACTTCGCACTCGAAGCTCCGCCCGTCGAGCGAGGTGGAGAGGTGCCCATCGGAGTTCGGCAAGGCCACACGAGGAGGTTAAAGCGCCGCTTGCGGCGTGCCGATGTGCAACTGGTCGCGGCATGGACCTGGACCTCCTCCTCACGCGCGCCGTCCAGAGCGGCGCCACCGACCTCCACCTGAAGTTCGGCCGGCCGCCGGCGATCCGGCAGGACGGCCAGGTCTTCCCCCTCGAGGGCGTCAACGCGCTCACCGCGCAGGACCTCGAGACGGTGCTCGCCGCGGTCACCGCCTCGAACCGCCAGAAGGAGGCGGACTTCCGCGCGACCGGCGAGCTGGACATCTCCCACACGGCGAACGACCTCACGCGCTTCCGCGTGAACGGCTTCCTTCAGCGCGGAGCGCTCTCGTTCGCCTTCCGCGTCATCCCGCGCGAGGTCCCGAGCTTCGACACGCTCAAGCTTCCGGCCGGCGTCCGCCGCCTCGCCGAGGAGCACCGTGGGCTCGTCCTCGTCACCGGCGCGACCGGCTCGGGCAAGACGACGACGCTCGCGTCGATCCTCAACCACATCAACCGGACGCGCCGCCAGCACATCGTCACGATCGAGGACCCGATCGAGTTCCTCCACGAGGACATCGCGTGCATCGTCAACCAGCGCGAGGTCGGGCTCGACACGCAGTCCTTCGAGCAGGTGCTGCGTCGTGCGCTCCGCCAGGACCCGGACGTGATCCTGATCGGCGAGCTCCGGGACGCAGAGACGGCCGAGACGGCCATGCAGGCGGCCGAGTCCGGCCACCTCGTCTTCTCGACGATGCACACGATCGACGCCGCCGAGACCCTCGGCCGCCTGACCGAGTTCTTCCCCGCCGTCAAGCAGCAGATGGTCCGCTCGATCCTCGCCGGCGTCCTTCGCGGCGTGATCAGCCAGCGGCTGCTCCCGAAGGTCGGTGGAGGCCGCGTCGCCGCCGTCGAGGTGATGGTGAACAACGCGCGCATCGCCGACCTGATCCGCGAGGCGCGCCCCGACGAGATCCACGACGCGATCGAGGAGGGCGAGTTCTTCGAGATGCAGACGTTCAGCAAGGCGCTCATCGACCTCGTCGTCGCCGGCCAGGTCGACCGCGAGGTCGCCGCGAACGCATCCACGAACCGCCACGACTTCCTCGTCGCCCTCGAGCGGGCCGAGAAGCAGGAGCTCGCCGACCAGCGCGCCGCCGCCGAGCCGCCGCCGGATCCGGTCGGAACCCTGAGGCCGGCCGAGGTGCCCGTCGGCGAGACCGTCCCGGGGCTCCGCGTGGCCCACCCCGAGCCGACGTAGGCCGATGAAGCGCGCTGCGGCGATCCTCACGCTCGCGCTCGCTCTCGCCGCCGCGGCGAGCGCCTCCGGGGCCTCGGGCCCCGTCTTCACGATCGTGGGCCAGACCCCGGCCCAGCCGGCGCTGCCGAGCGCCGATCTGCCGAACGCCGACGGCTCGTTGCTCCTGCCTCCCGGCTGGACGATCTCGACCCTGGCGGAGCGCAGGCTCTCGTTCCGCGAGCTGAGCGCGCTCTGGCACAGGGCCGGCGCGACCTACGGGATCCCCTGGCAGGTGCTGGCCGCGATCAACAAGATCGAGTCGAACTTCGGCCGCAACATGGGCCCGAGCTCGGCCGGCGCGGTCGGGTGGATGCAGTTCATGCCGGCGACGTGGCTCCGGTGGGGCACGGACGCGAACGGCGACGGGATCGCCGATCCCTGGGCGCCCGAGGACGCGATCTTCTCGGCCGCGCGCTATCTCGCGGCGGCGGGCGGCCGGACGGACATCGAGCGCGGCGTCTTCGCCTACAACCACGCGGACTGGTACGTCCGCGACGTGCTCGACCTCGCGGCGCTCTACCGAAACGGCGGCGGGGTGCTGACCTTCACGCTCGACCGCCTGCAGGTGAAGCTCGACACCGCGCGCAAGGACGTCTCACGGGCGAACCGGAGGCTCGTTCGTGCCGTCGAGGCTGCACGCCTGGCACGCCGCAGCGAACGCTCGCTCGTCGCGCGCG
>DASTWB010000254.1:0-2960 GCA_035758725.1 Gaiellaceae bacterium | reverse complement strand
GTCGAGGCCGAGCTGGAGGTCCTCCGCTCGACGGTTGCCGAGCTGGCACCGGTCGACGGCCGGCCGGCCCGCGAGGGCGACACGGTCGTCGTCGACCTGGTGGGCTCCGACGGCGAGGCGCAGCGTGACTACGTCGTCGAGCTGGGCTCGCAGCGACTGCTCCCGGACATCGAGGAGGGCCTCGTCGGCCAGGCGGCCGGAGGGGAGCGGCAGGTCGAGTACCGGCTGCCCGACGGCCAGGAGGCGAGCATCACCGCCTCCGTCAAGGAGGTCTACGAGAAAGTGCTCCCGCCCGTCGACGACGACCTCGCGCGGGCAGCGAGCGAATTCGACACGCTCGCCGAGCTCCGCGAGGAGATCGAGTCGCGCCTGCACGGTCAGCTCGAGGAGCAGCTCGAGAGCCAGTTCCGCACGGCGGCGCTCGACGCCCTCGTGGAGGCGACCGAGCTGGAGGTGGCGCCGGGCCTCGTCCAGACGCGGGCGGTGGAGCTCTGGAACGCCCTCGTCCGCTCGCTGGAGCGCCGCGGGATCAGCCCCGAGCTCTACGTCCAGCTCAGCGGCAGGACGCCGCAGCAGATCCAGGCGGACATCGAGGCCGAGGCGCAGCAGGCGATCGCCCGCGAGCTCGTGCTCGAGGCGGCCGCGGATCAGCTCGCGATCGAGGTCTCGGACGAGGAGGTCGACGCGCTGGTCCGCGAAGAGTCCGAGGCGCTCGGAGAGGACGCCGACGAGATGCTCGCGCAGGTCCGCGAAGCCGGAAGGTACGAGGCGCTTCGCGCCGACCTCAGGCTGCGCGCCGCGCTCGACCGGATCGCCGCCGAGGTGAAGCGCATCCCGGTGGAGCTCGCCGAAGCGCGCGAGAAGCTTTGGACCCCAGAGAAGGAAAAACCCGAAACCGGTACGAAGTTGTGGACCCCCGGTAGCAAGGAGCCTGCATGAGCCCGCTAGTCCCCATGGTGATCGAGCAGACGTCGCGCGGCGAACGCGCCTTCGACATCTACTCGCGCCTGCTCAACGAACGCATCGTCTTCCTCGGCACGCCGATCGACGACCAGATCGCGAACCTGATCATCGCCCAGCTGCTCCACCTCGAGTCGGAGGACCCCGACAAGGACATCGCCCTGTACATCAACTCGCCGGGGGGCGACGTCTACTCGGGCCTCGCCGTCTACGACACGATGCAATTCATCAAGCCCGACGTGCAGACGATCTGCGTCGGAATCGCGATGTCCATGGGCGCACTGCTCCTGGCGGGCGGCGCGAAGGGCAAGCGCATGGCGCTGCCGAACGCGAAGATCCTCATCCACCAGGTCTGGACGCCGCACGGCCCGGGCGGCCAGGCGGCGGACATCGAGATCCGCGCGCGCGAGACGCTCAACCTCAAGCGGCGGCTCGAGGAGATCCTCTCCGAGCACACCGGACAGGAGCTCGAGAAGGTCGCGCACGACACGGACCGCGATTACTTCATGTCAACGCAAGAGGCCAAGGAATACGGCATCATCGACACGGTGATCATGAACCGCGACGGAGCCAAGGGCTAGCACCCGAGGCCATTTCGGGGTACAAGGAGATCTAGGGTGGCGAGGGCGAGCGACGGCAACGAGCAGCTTCTCTGCAGTTTCTGCGGGAAGTCGCAGCGGCAGGTCAAGAAGCTGATCGCCGGTCCGGGCGTCTACATCTGCGACGAGTGCATCGATCTCTGCAACGAGATCATCGACGAGGAGCTCACCGCCCCGTCCTCGCTCGACCTCGACAACCTCCCGAGACCGACCGACATCTACAGCGTCCTCAACGACTACGTCGTGTCGCAGGAGGAGGCGAAGCGGACGCTCGCCGTCGCCGTCTACAACCACTACAAGCGCGTGCAGATGGGCGCCGAGGAGTCGGACGTCGAGCTGCAGAAGTCGAACATCCTCCTGCTCGGGCCGACGGGTTGCGGCAAGACGCTGCTCGCGCAGACGCTCGCGCGGATCCTGAACGTCCCGTTCGCGATCGCGGACGCGACCGCGCTGACGGAGGCCGGCTACGTCGGCGAGGACGTCGAGAACATCCTCCTCAAGCTCATCCAGGCCGCG
The DNA here is from genome assembly GCA_035758725.1 of Gaiellaceae bacterium. Lineage (GTDB taxonomy): Bacteria > Actinomycetota > Thermoleophilia > Gaiellales > Gaiellaceae > JACDAN01. The sequence continues at coordinate 885 of DASTWB010000254.1, read as the reverse complement.
GACTTCGACATCAAGAAGGCCGAGACCGGGATCATCTACATCGACGAGGTCGACAAGATCGCGCGGAAGGCGGACAACCCGTCGATCACGCGCGACGTGTCCGGTGAGGGCGTCCAGCAGGCGCTCCTCAAGATCCTCGAGGGGACCGTCGCGTCGGTGCCGCCGCAGGGCGGCCGCAAGCACCCGCACCAGGAGTTCCTCTCGATCGACACGACGAACATCCTCTTCATCTGCGGCGGCGCGTTCGCCGGGCTGGAGAAGATCATCGGCCGGCGGATCGGGAAGAACGCCGTCGGCTTCGGCGCCGACATCCGCTCGCGCCACGACTCGGAGGTGTCGGAGCTTCTCGCGGACGTCATGCCCGAGGACCTCCTCTCGTACGGGCTGATCCCGGAGTTCATCGGCCGGCTGCCGGTCGTCTCGGCCGTGCACCAGCTCAAGCGGGACGATCTCGTCCAGATCCTGGTGGAGCCGAAGAACGCGCTCGTGAAGCAGTACCAGCGCTTCTTCGGGTACGACTCGATCGAGCTCGTCTTCACGGACGACGCGCTCTGGTCGATCGCGGATCGCGCGCTCAAGCGCGAGACCGGGGCCCGCGGGCTGCGGTCGATCATCGAGAACGCTTTGCTCGACGTCATGTTCGAGCTGCCGTCCCGCAAGGACGTCTCCAAGTGCGTGATCACGAAGGAGACGATCGAGCGAGGCCTCAAGCCCACGCTCGTGACGAGCGCCGGGGCCGAGCTTGAGGACGAGGACGAGCGCGCCGCCGAGTCGGCCTAGCGGCTCGTATACTGGACGCATAGTCGCTGCCTGACGACATCCGGTTCTCTCCGCGCGACCTGACGGTCGGCGCCGGTTCGATGCGCGACGATCAGCGAGACTCAG
>DASTWB010000230.1:0-6744 GCA_035758725.1 Gaiellaceae bacterium | reverse complement strand
CCGGTACGAAGGCGTCTCAGCGTGGCAGGGCGCTCCGAAACCGCAGCGTGCGCACTGAGACCACGGCGTACCACGCCCCGACGAGCGGCCCGAGGTCGATGAGCCCGCCGTCTGCCGGAGGCGTCGGAAACGTGGCGAAGTTCAGCGCGTAGAGCGCCGCACCGACGACGATTCCCGACAGGCCGAACCAGCGGCCGAACCTCGGATGCCTCAGCATCGCGAGGCCGAAGAGGATCGTCCCTGCGGCGATGAAGACGTCCCAGGACAGGTCGAGCCCGAACTCGACTCGCTCGAAGGCGTCCTCCAGGGAGCTCGACAGTCTCCCCTCGTCCGCGAAGTCGTCGACGGCGAGCTGGACGAGCAGCATCGCGGTGACGAGCGCCCCCGCGGCCACGTTCGCGATCGCGGCGAGGAGGCCGCTGAAGCTCGGACGCTCGACCGCGAGAACGATGTAGAGCGCGACGCTCGCTCCGGCGAGCAACGGCCCGAAGAGGCTCGCGACGAACGGAGTGGCCACGTCGCCGAGGGGAACGGCGACGATGAGCGCGTAGACGGCGACTGCGAGGATGCCGGCCGCTCCGGCGGTGAGCGCCGCCTGGGAAGGATCCCAGGTGGCCTGCGCGGCCCGCGGGATCGTGGGCTGCATCCCGCCAACGTAGCTGCACGCTCGGATCGGGGACAATCTTGCCGAGGGCCGACGGGGCGGACGAGGTCGCCACCGCGCCGCGGTGGCGCCGAGCGCGTAGCCTTGCCCTCGAGGAGGCTGAGATGGCAAGAGTGCTCTTCGCCCGAGGCGCCCGCGGCGAGCTCGTCAAGCGAGCGCAGCGGCGGCTCCGGGCGGGCGGCTTCGACCCGAAGGGCATCGACGGGGACTACGGCGGAAACACGCGGAAGGCCGTCCGGGCGTTCCAGCGGGCGAACCGTCTGCCGGTCTCCGGCGAGCTCGACGTCGCCGGCTGGCGGAAGCTCGTAGGACCGCCGATCCCGAGCGTCCGCGACCGTTCGCTCCAGCTGACCGCCGCCTTCGAGGGCCACGACTTCACGCTCGCCCAGGGCAACTTCGACGGCGCCGGCATCACCTGGGGGATCATCGGGTTCACGCTCAGGCACGGTGAGCTGAGCAAGCTCGTGCTCGACATCCACGGCCGTCGCCCGGCGCTCGTCAGGCGCGCGTTCGGCGATCGGACGGGCGAGCTCGTCGCGGTCCTCCGGAGCTCGAAGGCGAAGCAGCTCGCGTTTGCGGACAGCATCAGCCTGGGCGCGAGCAAGGTGCGACTCGCCGAGCCGTGGCGGTCGGGCTTCCGGAGGTTCGGCGAGCTCGAGCCCGTGCAGGCGCTCCAGCTCAAGGTGGCCGACCGTGACTACTTCCGCCCGGCGTTGCGGACCGCGCGGGCCCTTCGCCTGAAGACCGAGCTCGGGATCGCGCTCGCCTTCGACATCCACGTGCAGAACGGCGGTGTCTCGGCGGCCGCGCGCGAGCGGATCAAGAGGCAGCTGGCCGCGCACCCGATCGAGCGCGAGCTCGAGCTGCGGGTCATCATCGCGAACGCGGTCGCGAATCAGTCGAGGCCGAAATTCCGCGAAGACGTCCGCGCTCGCAAGCTCGCGATCGCCACCGGGGCCGGCACCGTGCACGGCGGGCTGTTCGTCCTACGGAACTGGGGACTGGCCGACGTCCCCGCCGGCTGAGTCGGCCTAGTTTCCCTGCCAGTCCGCGGAGGACGGACGGTTGTCGATGTGTATGAAACGGTCGCGGTCGTACCGGCCGATCCCGCCCTTGTTCCCGAGCGCCGTTCGCAGGGTCTTCGCGTGCGCCACCCATTCCTTCGAGCTGCCCCGTTCGTAGCGCGTGTCGGCGGCCACGGAGCCGGGCGTCTCGTCGTAGATGTGTTGGCTGTTGGTGGCAGCGCCGGTGATCGCGTTGTTGTAGGCGCGATGCCGGTACCCCGAGATGACGGTGCAGGTGCCGAACTTGCTCCGCATCGGCTCCAGGAATTCCTCACAGAGCCGGATGAGCGCGGGCCAGGAGCTGACGGGGACCGCAGACCCGCGAGCGTCCTTCGTGTGGAACTCGTTGAGATGGAAGTGCGGAGTGATCTGGCCTCCGTCGGGCCGCTGGCGGATCTTCCGCTTCCGTAGATCGTCCAACGCTTTCGTCGGACTCCCGTCTGGGTTCAGACCAGGTGCCATGTCTCCCTTTCGTGGCGACTATGGGGCACCTGCGACTATGGAACGGCGTCCCTCGTCGGTCAAGGTGACCAAGCGTTCGCCGAGAGGTCTGCCATGCTTCCCGCCGCAGGTTCTCTCGAACGCAGACGGGGGGTACGACATGCTGAAACCAACGGTGGCCGCGCTCTCGGCGGTCGCGCTCGGCCTCGCGCTCTTCACCGGCGTCGCCATGGGCAAGAAGCCGGTCCACGCCGGCAAGAAAGGCTCCTGCCTGGGGCTGGCGGCCACGATCGTCGGCACCCAGGGCGCGGACGTCATCAACGGCACGCCCGGCGCCGACGTGATCGTCGCGCGGGCCGGGACCGACCAGGTCTGGGGCCACGGCGGGGACGACGTCATCTGCGGCGGGTCCGGGAAGGACACGATCCAGGGCGGCGACGGAACCGACAAGCTCGCGGGCCAGCAGGGCAACGACCTGATCGACGGCGGCGTGCTCGGGTGCTGCGGTGCCGGGAACACCGGCGACGACGAGCTCCACGGAGGCCAGGGCAGGGACGTCCTGCACGCGAGCGACTTCGGCAACAACACCCTGCACGGCGGGCAGGGAGCAGACGAGCTCCACGGCTGGCAGGGGAACGACACGCTCGAGGGCGACCACGGCCGCGACGTGCTGGAGGCCTTCATCGGCGACGACACCCTTCGCGGCGGGAACGGCCGCGACCGGCTCGACGGAGGCGCGGGCACCGACACGCTCGACGGCGGGCGCGGCGGCGACACCTGCCTCAACGGCGAGTCGAATACACGCTGCGAGTCCTAGGCGCGGCTACGGCCGGGCCGCTTCGGCGGCCCGGCCCCGGCCGCCTACTCCTCGTGCTCGGCTGCGTCCGCCTCGGCCTTCGTCCGGTGGATCGTGCCGTCCGGAGGCTCGGGTGGGGCGTACGTGGTCAGGAGCCGGAGCGGCGCGCTGCCCGTGTTCACGAAGTTGTGGAGCGTCCCGGCCGGGACGAAGGTGTAGTCGCCCGGCCCGACGGGGCTCTTCTCCCCATCGAGGACCGCCTCGCCCTCGCCCTCGACGAAGAAGAGGATCTGATCCCCGTCATGGGTCTCCTCGCCGATCTCCTCGCCCGGCTGGATCGTCATCGCGACGAGCTGCGCGTGCGACCCCGTCTCGAGCACCTGGCGGAAGTACTCGTTCCCGCGGGCGATGTCGAGGTAGCTCGGCACGGAGCAGAGCTTAGGGGAAGTCGCCTCGCGCGGCTCTCCGAGGCGGCTCCGGGAGACCTCCCGCGTAGGAGCCTGGGCTGGGTCCGCGCAGCCGTTCCTTCGGGCAAGCTTCGACCGTGAACACCTCGACGCTCGCGCTCTTCTGCGCGGCCTCGCTCGCGCTCGCGGTCGTGCCCGGCCCGGCCGTGCTCTACATCGTCGCGCAGAGCGTCGACCAGGGCCGTCTCGCGGGCCTCGTCTCCGCGCTGGGGATCGGGGTCGGGGGGCTCGTCCACGTCGTCGCCGCCACGATCGGCCTCTCCTCGCTGCTCGCCTCCTCGGCGACGGCGTTCACGATCGTGAAGTGGGCCGGCGCCGCCTACCTCGTCGTCCTCGGGGTCCGGCGGATGCTCACGCGCGAGGTGGTCGAGAACGATCTCGTCCGAGTGCCGCGGTCACGGAGGCGACTGTTCCGGGACGGCGTCGTCGTCAACGTCCTGAACCCGAAGACAGCGCTGTTCTTCGTCGCGTTCCTGCCGCAGTTCGTCGACCCGGACGCGGCGGCGGCGCCGCTCCAGATCCTCGCCCTGGGCCTCGTCTTCGTCCTGATCGCCCTGTCGTCGGACTCCCTCTGGGCGCTCGCGGCGGGGACGGCGGGCGCGTGGCTGAAGCGGAGCCCCTGGTATCTCGGGTTCAAGCGCTGGGTGACCGGCTCGGTCTTCGTCGTGCTCGGCCTCTCGGCCGCGCGCACGTCCTGAGCTGCGCTAGCGCCAGTCGACGGCGACCACGTCCACCGGCTGCTCGAACCCCTTGAGGGTCTCCGAGCGCGGCTCCGAGACGCGGAATCCCGTGCCGGCGCCGTCGAGCGCCTCGCGGCTCGCCAGGATCTCGCCGGCGCCCGCCGCGCTGCCGATGCGCGACGCGAGGTGCACGGCCTCCCCGCCGTAGCCGTTCGACCCTGCGTCGTCCTCGAACGCCGCTCCGGTGTGGACGCCGATCCGGACGTCGGGCGCGACGATCTCGCCTTCGAGCGCACGCTGGATCGCGATCGCCGCCTCGAGCGCCGCTCTCGGCGTGGTGAAGACCGCGAAGAAGCCGTCCCCGGTCTGCTGGACGACCTCGCCGCCGGTCCCGGCGATCCCCTCCGCGACCAGCTCGTTGTGGCGCGCGAGCAGCTTTCTCCACTTGTCGTTACCGAGCGTCTCGAGGAGCCTCGTCGAGCCGACGATGTCGGTGAAGAGGAAGGTCCGGCGCGTCTGCTGGCGGCCGAGGAGCTCGGCGGCGCGCTCGGCGTCGCGACGCGCGCCGATGCGCTCGAAGGCTGCGTGCGCCGCCTCGAGCTCGGCCGTGGCCGCGTGCTCGTCGCCGCCGCGACGGAAGGCGACGCCGAGGAGGAGACGCGCCTGCGCCGTCTCGAACGGCGCACCGACCTCCCTCCAGCCGTCGCGCGCGTCGCGGAGGCGCCGAACCGCCTCGTCGGTGTCGCCCTCCGCGAGGGCGATCCGGCCGGCGGCGATGTGGACGGTGGCGTCGAAGGCCGGGGCGCGGCGCGCGCCGATCTTGTACGAGTCGACCAGCCCCTCGAGCTCCGACGCCGCCTTCCGCGCCGTCTTCAGGTCGCCGGCCGCGACGGCGATCTCCACCTGGGCCGGAAGGCGGCGCAGGCGGCCAGGCGTCTCCTGCACCTCGCCGAGCGTGCGGGTGATCCCCGCGACCGCCGCGTCGAGCTTGCCCTCCGCGAGCCGGAGCAGCGCCAGGCCCGGCTGGGGATCGCCTCCGAGCTCGTCCGCGCGCCGGTACGCCTCCTCGGCGGCGTCCAGGTCGCCGAGCCGGCGCCGGATCTCGCCGATCTCGTAGTACCCGCTCGAGGTGATGTACCGCTCGAAGTCGGCGAGCTCCTCGCAGGCGGCAGTGGCGACCTTCTCTGCCGCCTCCAGGTCGCCCCGGAGTCGCATGATCTCGGCGCGGTGGATGCGGCAAGCGCCGGGGAAGCCCGTGACGTCGAGGCGGTCGCACCAGCGGTTCGCGGCCTCCGTCCACTCCGCCGCCCGGCGGAAGTCACCGAGGTCGTGACAGGAGCTGATCGTCATGCAGTAGACGAGCGTGGTGGAGTACGGCTGCAGCTCCCCGCTCACCGCCGCGACGGTTCCCTCGTCGATGAGCTGGAGACCCTGCTCGATCTCGCCGCTCTTGACGAGGGCACGCCCCTTCGCGACCAGCGCCAGCATCTGCGTGTCCCGGTCGCCGAACCGGCCGGCGATCTCGAAGGCGCGGTCGAAATCCTCGATCGCGGCCGGGTAGTTGCCCTCCGCGAACATCGCGTTCACAGCCCGTGTCAGCGCGATGCGCCCGTGCTCCACGGACTCCTCCTCGCCCTCGAGCAGGCGCTGCGCCGTGGAGAACCACCCGTGCGCGACGGAGAAGGCACCGCGGTTGGACTCGTCCCAGGAGAGCGTGAGCGCGACGCGCGCCGCCGCCACCTTCTCGCCGGCGCCCGCGAACGCCGTGTACGCGCGCTCGCGGAGGGCGATCGCCTCGCGGAGCCTGCCCGTCCACCAGGCCGCCTCCCCGTAGTACTCGAGGTCGGCGGGCGTCAGGCTCGCCTCGTCGAGCGCCGCGTACGCCTCGAACGCCTCGCGCCAGGCCTGGCGCGACGCGGCCCCGCGCGCTCCCGCAAGGACGTCCACGGTTTCGGTCACCTGCTCATTGTCACATCAGCCGCAGAAGTGACAAACCCGGGAGGGGGCTAACGTGCGAGGCGCGTGGGCATCCGGATCGTGGACGGCCATTCCGACGACCGCCTCCCGGCGGTCCGGGCGCTCTTCGCCGAATACGCGGACTCGCTCGAGGTCGACCTCTCGTTCCAGGACTTCGAACGCGAGCTCGCAACCCTTCCCGGCGACTATGCGCCGCCCGCCGGCCGCCTGCTGCTCGCGCTCGACGGCGACGAGCCGGCGGGGTGCGTGGCGCTCCGGCCCTACGAGCCGGGCGTGTGCGAGATGAAGCGGCTCTACCTCCGTCCCGCGTTCCACGGACGCGGCGTCGGGCGGCGCCTCGCAGAGGCGATCGTCGAGGCCGGCCGCGCCGCCGGCTACGACTCGATGCGGCTCGACACCCTGCCGTCGATGACGGCGGCGCGCGGCCTCTACCGCTCGCTCGGCTTCGAGGAGATCGAGGCCTACCGCCCGAACCCGGTCCACGGGACGACCTACTTCGAGCTACGCTTTCGCTAGCGCGCGGCCGCGGTCGAGCTCTGCCCACGCCTCGCCCAGCGTCTCGCCGAGGATCGACGTGATGCGGTCGAACTCCTCCGGTCCGGCAACGAGCGGCGGCGAGATCTGGATCACCGGGTCCCCGCGGTCGTCGGCCCGG
>DASTWB010000195.1:0-5424 GCA_035758725.1 Gaiellaceae bacterium | reverse complement strand
CTCTCGACGGCGGCGGGGTCGATTCGCCAGCGCCCCGACTCGACGTCCTCCGGAGAGACGAGCGTGTAGGGCTCCGGATGCCTCCCCTCGGGGTCCACGAGCCAGGTGGGGTGGAAGATCTGGGTGGCGCGGTGCGTGTCGAGCGTCGGGATGATCGCGGTGATCGCCCCGAGGTTCCGGTACACGAACCCGCAGAGGCGCGCGTTGTCGTGCTCGGCGCCTCCGACGTAGAGCTCGATGCCCGGGACGCAGAACGTGTTCTGGACGTCGACGGCCACCAGGCAGATGCGAAAGCCGTCCTCGAGCGCCGGGCGGAGGCCGTGCTCGGCGGCCCAGGCCCCGGCTTCGGCCGCGCGCTCGCCGTACGCGACGCGCCAGACCTCGCCCGTGCGGGCCGGGTCGTAATGGGTCGGGATCGGCAGTTCGGGCACGGCGGTCAGTCTGCCCTAAGGCCCATGCCGGGTGCTGCCGATAGGCGGTCCATGCCGTTCGACGTGGGGGAACTGCTGCGCGCGGTCGGGGACGTCGCCTTCGTGTGGCTCCCGATCATCATGTTCGCGCTGATCATCTACCTGCTCTGGCGCAGCCTGGCGCTGATGCCGCGGGTGAAGACGACCCATGTGAAGCCGAGCTCGCGGTCCTCGGTCAGCTGGGAGGAAGTCGCCGGGCTCGAGGAGGCGAAGAAGGAGCTGCGCGAGGTGGTCGACTTCCTGCGCCATCCGAAGCGCTTCTCGCGCCTCGGCGCCCGGGTTCCCAAGGGCATCCTGCTCTACGGCCCGCCCGGCACCGGCAAGACGCTGCTCGCGAAGGCGGTCGCGCGCGAGTCCGGCGCGAGCTTCTACTCGCAGAGCGCCTCGGCCTTCGTCGAGATGTTCGCGGGGCTCGGCGCCGCCCGGATCCGCAAGCTCTTCGAGCAGGCGCGCAACGACGCGCCGTCGATCATCTTCATCGACGAGCTCGACGCCGTCGGCACGAAACGCATGGGCGGCGGGCTGAACCGGGAGCAGGACCAGACGCTGAACCAGCTTCTCGTCGAGCTCGACGGCTTCAACGAGACCGAGGACGGCCAGGTGATCGTCATGGGCGCCTCGAACCGCCTCGGCGACCTCGACCCGGCGCTCCTGCGCCCGGGGCGCTTCGACCGTCAGATCCTCGTCTCGCCGCCCGATCTCGCAGGCCGCCAGGAGATCCTCGGCGTCCACACCCGCGGCAAGCCGCTCGCACCCGACGTCGACCTGCACCTCGTGGCGCGCCAGACGGCCGGCCTCACCGGCGCGGACCTGGCCAACGTGGCCAACGAGGCCGCGATCTTCGCCGCGCGCGAGGACCGCAACGACATCTCGCAGTCGAACTTCGAGGCCGCGATGGAGCGCGTCGTGGCCGGGCTCCAGCAGCGGCGCGTGGTCAGCGAGAAGGAGCGCCGGATCCTCGCCTACCACGAGGCGGGCCACGCCGTCATGGCCTACCTCATGGGCGATCCCGTGCAGAAGGCGACGATCGTCGCCCGCGGCGACGCTCTCGGCTACACGTTCCACCTCCCGGACGAGGACCGCTACCTGCATACGCGCGAGGAGCTGATCGACTGGATGAAGATCGGCCTCGCGGGCCGGGCGGCCGAGCACGTCGTCTTCGGCCGGGTCACGAACGGCGCGGCGAACGACCTCGAGAAGGTCACCTCGCTGGCCCGCGCGATGGTGTTCGAATACGGCATGTCCGAGGGCGTCGTCTCCAGGACGATGCGGGCCGACAACTACGCGCTCTCGGAGGAGACGAAGCGACTGCGAGACAGCGAGCAGGCGCGCCTCACCGACGGCGCGTACGAGGAGGCGATCCGCCTGCTCGAGAAGCACCGCTCGGGGCTCGACCGCGTCGCGGGCGCGCTGCTCGAGAAGGAGACGCTCAACCGGGAGGAGCTCGAGACGCTCCTGTCCAACGTCAAGCCGGAGTCCCACGCGAGCGAGACGGTGGGCACCGTGCGGGTTCTCCCGAACGCCGACCCGACGGTCGCTCGGGGCTCGTAACAGTCTCCTCCGCGGCGGCGAGTGACCCGGCGCAGCGCCGAGGGCCGCGACTAGCATCGGGTTCGTGGAGGCGCTGCGGATCCATCACGTCGGCATGGCGGTCGACGATCTCGACGAGGCGGTCGGCACCTACGAGCGACTCTTCGGCGGCCGCGTCGAGCACCGCGGCACGCTGGAGGAGCAGGGCGTGGAGGCGGTGTCCATGCGCGTCGGCGAGAGCCGGGTCGAGTTGATGGGGTCGCTCGGCGAGGAGACGCCGGTCGGGAAGTTCCTCGCCAAGCGCGGTCCCGGCATGCACCACGTCGCCTACGAGGTCGGGGACCTGCGCGCCGCGCTCCGCGACCTCTCCGACCAGGGCGCCGAGCTCATCGACGAGGAGCCGCGCTCGGGCCTCTTCGGCCTGCAGGTCGCATTCGTCCACCCCGACGCCGTCCACGGCGTCCTTGCAGAATTGGTGACGGAATGAGCACCGAGGAACACATCCGGATCGAGATCGGATTCGACGGCACGCAGATCATGAGCGCGCTCGTGACGCCGGAGACGGCCGACGAGCTCGAGGCCGCGCTCAAGAACGGAAACGACGGCTCGGTCGTCCTCGACGCACAGGACGGCCGCTACACGATTCCGCTCGGGCGCGTCGTCTACCTCAAGCGCTTCGCGCGCGAGGGCCGGCTCGGCTTCGGGAACGTTTAGCCGGGCACGCACCCGGGGCATCCTCATCGGGGGTGGGCGACCATGTCCTCACCGGTTCTTCCGGGGGGCGCGCGGCGAACGGGAACGGTCGTATTCGCGGCCTCGTCGAGCGGGCCCAACGTGGCGACCGCGCGGCTCTCGAAGAGCTCTACCTGATCCACTTCGACAGGATCTACAGCTACCTCCACATGAGCGTCGGAAGCCGGCACGACGCCGAGGACCTGACGACGCAGACCTTCCTGCGGATGCTCGAGTCGATCGGGCGCTTCCGCTGGCAGTCCGTGCCGTTCTCGGCCTGGCTCTTCCGGATCGCGCACAACCTCGCCATGGACCACTTCCGGGCCCGGCGGCGGTGGCAGCCGGAGGAGGAGGTCCCCGAGCCCGTCGGCGCCGAGGAGACGTCGGCCGAGGACCAGGCCCTCGCCTCCCTCGGTGACGCGACCCTGCTCGAGTTGATCACCCGGCTCTCGCCCGAGCAGCAGCACGTGCTGACCCTGAAGTTCGTCTTCCGGTTCTCGAACGGCGAGGTCGCCTCGATTCTCGGGAAGACCGAGGGCGCCGTGAAGTCCCTGCAGCACCGGGCGCTCAGCTCGTTGCAGAAGCACGTCAGCCGCTAGAAAGACGCCATGGCCCTCGACGTGGGCATCGTCGGGCCGCCGGGCTCGGGGAAGACGACGCTGTTCACGGCGCTGACCGGCGTGCGCCCGGAGGGGTACGGCACGCCGCACGTCGGGATGGCGCCGATCGCCGACGATCGGCTTCCGCAGATCGCCGAGGTCGTGGGGTCGGCGAAGCAGACGCCGGCGACCATCCGGCTGATCGACGTCCCCGGGACGGCGGCCGCGCAGCTCGGCGGCGTGCGGCGGGCCGACGCCCTCCTCGCGGTCGTGCGCGACACGGACGAGCTGCCGTCGCTCGAGCTCGAGCTTCTCGTCGCCGACCGCGACCACGTCGAACGCCGGCTCGAGCGCGTCAGCAAGGAGGCGAAGTCGGGCGATCCCAGGCTCCGTGAGGAGGTGCAGCTGCTCGAGGGCCTGATCTCCCACATCGACGACGAGCGGCCTCTGCGGGACTGGCCGGGCGAGCTGCCGCCGGAGCTCGAACCGCTGACCTCGAAGCCGCTGATCCCGATCGTGAACGGCCCCGGCGGTGCCGACCTCGCGCTCGAGGCCGAGCTGCGGGACCTGCCGCCGGAGGAGGCGGCGCAGTTCCGGGACGGCGGCTCGTCGGCGCTCGAGGACGTGGTCCGCCGCCTGGCGTCGGTCCTCGATCTCGTCACGTTCTTCACGGCGGGCGACAACGAGGCACGCGCCTGGACGCTCCGCAACGGGCAGACCGCCCTCGAGGCGGCCGAGCAGGTGCACACGGACATCGCGCGCGGCTTCATCCGCTGCGAGGTGATCCGGTGGGACGACCTGGTCGCGGCCGGGTCGCATGCGGAGGCCGCCCGCAGGGGCCTGCAACGACTCGAGGGAAAGGGGTACGTTGTCGCGGACGGCGACGTCCTGAACATCCGTTTCAACGTCTAAGTCCCGTGACCCCCGCTTAATGGAACGTCAATGAACGCTGAACCTATATTGAGCCGCTGATGAGCAGCTTCGAGCCCGAGCGGCGGCGGGACGACGAACGGATCGAGCGTGCCGTCGGAGTTGCGAACAGGCTGCTCGAGAACGTCGACCTGGTCGTCCGCGGGAAGCAGCCCGAGATCAAGCTCGTCCTCACCGCGCTCGCCTGTCGCGGCCATGTGCTGCTCGAGGACGTCCCGGGCACGGCGAAGACGGTTCTGGCGCGCGCGCTCGCGCAGAGCATCGAGGGCGCCGCGCCGTCACGGATCCAGTGCACGCCCGACCTCCAGCCGACGGACGTCACCGGCCTCTCGGTCTACAACCAGCGCGAGCGGGACTTCGAGTTCCGGCCGGGGCCGATCTTCGCGAACGTGGTGCTCGTGGACGAGATCAACCGGGCGATGCCGAAGACGCAGTCCTCGCTCCTCGAGGCCATGGCGGAGACGCAGGTGACCGTCGACGGCGTGACCCGCGAGCTGCCGCAGCCGTTTCTCGTCCTCGCGACGCAGAACCCCATCGAGCTCGAGGGCACCTTCCCGCTGCCGGAGGCGCAGCTCGACCGCTTCTTCCTGAAGACCGCGCTCGGCTACCCGGAGACGGACGAGGAGCTCCAGATCGTGCGCGACCAGCGGCACGGCCATCCGCTCGGGGGACTGGGGCCGGTCGTCTCCCTCGAGGAGGTCGCGGAGCTGCACCATGCAAGCGAGGAGGTGTACGTCGACGAGCTCCTGCAGCGCTGGATCATCGAGCTGGTGCGCGCGACCCGCGAGCTGGAGACGGTCGCGATCGGCGCCTCGGTCCGCGGAAGCCTGGCGCTCGAGCGCGCCGCCCGGGCGTGGGCGCTGCTGCACGAGCGCGACTACGTGATCCCCGAGGACGTCGATGAGCTCTTCCTGCCGGTGATCGGCCACCGGATCCTCTTCACCCCGACCTTCCTCGTGGAGATCCGCAAGCACGGCCGCAAGGAGGCGGCAGCGCGCTTCGTGGAGCAGTGCTTCGAGGTTGCACCGCGGCCCGAGGCCGCACTCAGCGGCGAGGTCGTGGACATCGCGAGTGAGCGGGGCGACTGATCTCACCTTCCCGCTCGTCCCCCGGAGGCGGCTGATCGGCCTTGCGTTCGGCGCCGTGCACAGCGCGCGGCGCGG
>DASTWB010000194.1:0-7567 GCA_035758725.1 Gaiellaceae bacterium | reverse complement strand
GTGCTCACCTCCGTCTTTCCTTCTTAGGTCGGTCGCTTCGCGAAGCGCGATCGGGGCCCCGGCGGGACCCCGATCGCTTCGGGGGAGAGGGGTCTAGCTACTCGTCGCCGCCTAGGTCGACGAGTGTCTGGATCAGCGCGGCCGCGTCGCGGCCGATGGCGACGTCGTCGTCACCGCCGAGGCCGTTGACCGTCAGCTTGTCGTTGGCGACCTCCGAATGGTCGATCTGGACGGCCACCGGAGCCCCGAAGACGTCCACGGCGCTCCCGGTCGCGGTGACCTGGATGTCATCGGGGTTGTTCGTGCCGTTGACCGTGACCGAATCGGCCGCGCCGTCGCCCGCGCTGCCGCCGACCGCGGCCTCGAGGTCGAGTGCCACGGACTTGAGGTCGGTCCCGGTGGTGTCGTTCAGGACCGCGTTGTCCGCGCCGCCGAGCGCTTGGACGTCGATGAACTCGATGTCGTCCAGGTCCATCGTGATGGCACCCTGAGTGCGGAAGAACCTGACTCGCTCGCCGTTGGCCGAGACGTCGAAGCTCTCGGCCACGCCGGCCCCATTGAAGAGCAGCGTGTCGGCGCCATCGTCGGCGCCGTCCTGGCCCTCGACGACGTCGCTGCCGTCGCCGGGATCCCAGCGGAACGAGTCGTCGCCGGCTCCGAGGAGGCCGGTGTCGGCGCCGCCGTTTCCGTCGATCGAGTCGTTGCCGTCGCCGCCGTTCAGCGTCTCGGCTCCGTCGCCGCCGTTGATCGTGTCGTTCCCGGCGCCGCCGTCGATCGTGAGCTTGATCAGGGCTGCCAGCCCGACCGCGCCGGAGATCGTGTCGTTGCCGTCGAGTCCGTTGACGTTCAGGACGTCGTTCGCGGCCTCCGAGCGCTCGATCTTCACGGCCGCGGCCAGGCCCGTCACGTCCACAGCGCCGGCGTTCGGCGCGATCGCGATCGTGTTGTTCCCGGGCGAGCCGTTGACCGTGGTGGTGTCGACCGCGCCGTCGCTCGCGAGGTCGAGATCGATGTTCTTGACGTCGGTCGCGGACAGGTCGTTCACGACCGTGTTGTCCGCGCCGCCGAGGGCGCGGAGGTCGACCCGCTCGGTGTCGTCGACGTCCATCGTGATGTTCGCGACGTTGCGGAAGAACTTCAGGCGGTTCCCGTTCGCCGAGAAATCGAAGCTCTCGGCCACGCCCGCGCCGTTGAAGAGCATCGTGTCGGTGCCGGCCTCGCCTTCCACCTTGTCGCTCCCGTCGCCGGGATCCCAGACGAACGTGTCGTCGCCGGCTCCGAGGAGTCCGGTGTCGTCCCCGCGGTTGCCGTCGACCGTGTCGTTCTCGGTGCCGCCGCGCAGGGAGTCGTTTCCGTCACCGCCGTTGATCGTGTCGTTGCCCGCCCCGCCGTCCAGCGTCAGCTGGGTCAGCGTGGCGAGGCCGACGGCGCCGGTGAGCGTGTCGTTGCCCGCGAGGGCCTCGATCGAGAGCGCCTCGGCGTTGACGACGTCGATCGGAAGGCCTGCCGGCCCGCCGGAGACCGCGATGTGCGGTGCGGTCGCCGCCGGGGCGATTCCGATCGTGTCGTTCCCGGCCGTGCCCTCGATCGTGACGCGGTCGCTGCCCGCGCCCGGATCGATGTTCAGCTTGTCGTTCGCGGCCTGCGCACGGGAGACGTTGAGCACCGAGCCGATGCCGCTGATCGTGATCCCGTTGCCGACCCGGAGGTCGTTTGCCGCCGACGAGCCCTTCACGTCCACGGTGTCGGCGGCGCCGTCGTTCGCCAGGTCGGCGTTCAGCCTGGCGAGGCCGGCACCGGCGAGGTCGTTGACGACGACGTTGTCCGCTCCACGCAGGGGCCGGAGATCGAACCGCTCGACTGCGGCCCGGAACGCGTGGCCGTTGCGCGCGTAGCGGAAGGACGAACCGACGCGAGAGAAGTCGAACCTCTCCGCGGCGTTGGAGCCCTTGCCGGTGACGAGGTCGCTGCCTCCGTCGCCGAAGAGCGTCGTCGCCTCCGTGTCCACGAAGACGCCGTAGCTCTCGTCCACCGCGAGGGCGTCGCTGCCGGATCCTGCGTGGACGACGATCCGGTTGAACCGCGACCGCTTGAACGTGAACTCGGCGGATCCGTTCCCGCCGACGTCGACCTGGAGCCGCGACGGGTCGCCCGGCTTCAGGCGCAGCACGATCCGATCGTTTCCGGCCGTGCCCTGCACGCTCAGCTGGCCGCGCTGGATGCTCGCCTTGACCTTCGGCTTCTTCGCCGCCTTCTTCGGCGGCTTGGCCGTCGCCCCGTAGGACGACGAGCTCGAGAACGCCAGGGCGACGACGACGAGGAGGAAGACCGCCACCAGGGCGATCACTCCGCGTCGAACGTCGTCCTCGTGCTTCCTGCTCGTGAGAAACGCGATGACGGACTGCATGTCTCCTCCTCGCTCTTGATGCGGGCGGTCTGCCCGCTCTTCCGTCGATGATCGGAGCCGAGGGCGGTCGCACGCTTCTGAGGAACCCCTGGACCTGGGGGCTGGGAGGACCTAGGCGTCCTCCTAGGGAGTCACCCGAAGCGAGGGCCGGGGGTGCGGGACGACAGTGGCCGGCGACACAAGCGACACGGAAAGGAGCAGCAATGTTTCGCTTCACGTTCATCGCCCTCGCGGCCGCTGCAGCCGCCGTCGCCCTCGTCGTGACCGGGCCGGTCGCGGCGGCGCCGAAGGTGATCAAGGGCACGGTCGGCCCCGGCTTCACCATCTCGCTGACGAGCGGCGGCAAGAAGGTCAAGACGCTCAAGGCCGGCGTCCGGTACCGCTTCGAGATCACGGACCGGTCGTCGATCCACGACTTCCACCTCAGCGGGCCGGGGACGAACCGCGTGATCACCGGCGTGGGCTTCACCGGCAAGAAGTCCGTGACGCTCACCCTCAAGCGCGGGACGTACCGCTACGTCTGCGACCCGCACTCGGACTTCATGAAGGGCAGCTTCCGGGTCAGCTAGCCGTCGGGGCGGCGGGCGCGCCGGCCTGCCGCCTCACTTCTCGTGGCGAGCGTTATCACCGCCGCGATTCGGGAAGGATTCCCGGTGAATGGGCGAGGCCGAGACACGTGCCGAGCGCGACGCCGATACCGACGGGGCGGGCGAGGCGACCCAACCGCAGCCCGAGCGCGAGGAGCCGAGGCTCGCCGAGCCGACGCCCCGCGACCTCTCGAAACGCGACTACCTCGCGATCCTCAGGCGGGCGGTCAAGGAGTCGCTGAACGACCACATCACGAACCTCGCGGCCGCGCTCGCCTACTACGCGTTCCTCGCGATCCCGTCCATCCTGCTCGTCGCCGTCGGGATCTTCAGCCTGGTCGCCGAGCAGGATCAGGTCGCCGAGATCGTCGACCGGCTCGGAGGCGTCGCGCCGCAGGAGGCGCTGACGCTGCTCGACGAGACCCTGCGCCGTGTCACGGAGACGCAGTCGAACTCGGGGATCGCGATGATCGTCGTCGGGTCGGTGCTCGCCCTCTGGACGGTGACCGGAGCCATGGACACGCTCATGTGGGCGCTGAACGCCGCGTACGACCAGGAGGAGACCCGCGGCTTCTTCAAGCGGCGCCTGACGGCCCTCGCGATGATCATCCTGCTGCTGATCGCCTTCACGCTGGCCTTCGGCCTGCTCGTGCTCGGGCCGCACCTCTCCGGCTGGATCGGGTCGGCGGTCGGCCTGGAGGCGGTCGTCAAGTGGCTCTGGTGGACGGCGCAGTGGCCGGTGCTCGTCGTCGGGCTCCTCTTCTCCTTCGCGGCCGTCCTCTACCTCGGCCCGAACGTCGACCATCCGCGCTGGCGGTTCCTCAGCTTCGGGACGACGATCGCCCTCGTCGTCTGGCTGGTCGCCTCCGGCCTGTTCGCCGTCTACGTCGGTCAGTTCGGCTCGTACAACAAGGCGTGGGGGTCGCTCGCGGCCGTGATCATCATGCTGACCTGGCTCTGGATCAGCGGGCTCGCCCTGCTCTTCGGCGCGGAGGTGAACGCCGAGGCGGAGCGGAGCCGGGAGCTCCGGCGCGGCGAGCCGGCCGAAAGCGAGCTCCAAGTGTCGCCCAAGGGCTAGGCTGTATCCACATGGCTCGCAACAAACGTCAGACGTTCGGCAAGCTCCAGCGCGAGCGTCAGCGCGCCGAGAAGCGCGAGCGGAAGCAGGAGAAGAAGGAGGCCAAGAAGGCGGCGGCCGAGGCCGGCCTCATCTTCGATCCCGAGACGGGCGAGTACATCGACCCGGCGGAGACCCTTGACGATTCGGAGACGCTGGTTACGCCCTCGGGCGAGGACTCCGACTAGCTGCGTCGTCTCACGCCCGCGAGCCCGCGGGCGTTTGTCTTCCTCAGAGTGGCTCTCCAGAACCGGGTCACGCCGCGCAGCGAGCTGATCGCGCATTCCGCGCGCGGGCTCGTCTACGGAAACCGCGGCTGCCTGCACGACGAGCACGGCCGGATTCGCCGCCGGTACGACGGCCGGCGCTGGATTGCATGCCGGCTCGAGTTCCGCGGCTGGCACCGCAACAAGCTCATGCAGCCGGGGAAGTTCACGGAGCTCTTCTTCCTCGACGAGGCGACGGCGTTCGCGGCCGGCCACCGGCCGTGCGCGCTGTGTCGGCGAGAGGACTACGTGCGGTTCGGCGAGCTCTTCCGTGAGCTTCACCCCGGTCAGGTCGGCGCCGACGCGATCGACGCCCAGCTGCACGGCGAGCGAGTGGGAGCCGACCGCGCGCAGCGCCTCCACCAGACGGCGCTCGACGACCTCCCGGACGGTGCCTTCGTGCTCGCGGACGGCGAGCCCTGGCTCGTCCTGGACGGGGGCCTGTCGAGGTGGACCCCGGCCGGCTATGCGGACCGAAGGCCGATGCCCTCGCACGGTCCGGTGATCACTCCGCCGTCGCTCGTGGAGGTGCTCCGGCGAGCCTGGCAGGGCGTGGTGCCGCTGCTCCACCCGTCGGCCTAAGAGCCGACGGGCGGGCAGCTCTCAGATGAGAAACTCCCGGCGGCGGGGCCGCCCGCCGCCTGGGTCCTATGCCGCGACTTCGATGCGGTCGCGGAGCAGTTCGTGGAGCCGCCGCAGGGCGTTCGCCTCGACCTGGCGGATTCGCTCCCGCGTAAAGCCGAGCTCGCGGCCGATCTCCTCGAGGCTCGTCGCCTCGCCGCTCTCGCCGAGACCGAAGCGGAGCTCGAGCACGCGCTGCTCCCGCTCGTCGAGCTCGGAGAGCGCGTCGCGGAGCCGGTCCCGCTCCAGCGAGATGTCGGCCAGCTCGATCGGGTCCTCGGCGGTCGTGTCGGCGAACATGTCGCCGAACTCCTGGTCGCCGTCACCGATCGTCTGGTTGAGCGAGACGGACGCCTCGACGGCCTCGAGCGCCTCCTCGGCGTGGCTCAGCTTCAGCTGCGCCGCCTCGGCGAGCTCCTCGACGGTCGGCGTCCGGCCGAGCTGGGCCTCCAGCCGCTGGCGCGCGCGCCGCAGCTTCATCCGCCGCTCCTGGACGTGCACCGGGATGCGGATCGTCGCGGACTGGTTCGCGACCGCGCGCTGGCAGGCCTGGCGGATCCACCAGGTCGCGTAGGTCGAGAACTTGAAGCCCTTGCGGTAGTCGAACTTCTCGACTGCGCGGTTCAGGCCGATGATCCCTTCCTGGATCAGGTCGCCGAGCGAAACGCCGTGACCCTGGTACTTCTTGGCGTTCGAGACGACCAGGCGGAGGTTCGAGTTCACCATCCGCTCCTTGGCCGCGCGGTCGCCGCGCTCGATCTGCTTCGCGAGCGCAACCTCGTCGGCGGCAGTCAGGAGCTGGTAGCGGCCCATCTGGTTGAGGAAGAGCTGGAGGGAGTCCGTCGTCCCGCCGGCGCCGGGCGTCAGGTCGAGCTCGGGCTCGGCGGCGTCCTCCTCGATCTCGACGTCGGCCTCCTCGAGCGCGGTGCTAAGCGCGGCGAGGGCCTCCTCGTCGAGGTCATGCTCCTGCCGGAGCGCGTCGATCTCCGTCGTGCGGACGAAGCCACGCTCCTGTGCGTTGTGGATGAAAGCGGCGACAGCCGCGTTTGTATCGAGGGCATCGGTGCCCAGGGCAAGTTCAGTCAGCATCGGTACTCCGTGGTTCGCTAGGGGCGGCGCGCGCACGCAGGCCTGCGGCAGGCGCGCCGATCTATAGGTTCTAACGTCTCCGCGCCGGTTTTTCTGCCCGTTGGTGCGATCCGTACACAACCTTTACGTCTTCGGGCGCACCGCTCGTGACTCTTGAAACGATTCCTTAGCCCGGACGCGTTAACGCACGATTGTCATGTCGCGCCGGGTCTTCCATCAAACCCCGTAGAGGGGCATACTTGAGCGCCGTGGCCGTAACAGAACGCACCAGCGGGGTTCGCACGTTCTTGATCGCCGACATCCGCGGGTACTCCCGCTACACCGAGGAGTGCGGCGACGAAGCCGCCGCCGAGCTGTCCGGGAAGTTCGCGCGGATCGTCAACGAGGACGTCGAGGCCCACGACGGGGAGCTCGTGGAGACGCGCGGGGACGAGGCGCTCGTGGTGTTCACGTCCGCCCGCCAGGCGATCCGTGCGGCGGTCGACCTGCAGGCGGCGTTCCAGGAGGTCGCGGCCGACCTGGACGTCCCCCTCCGCGTCGGGATCGGGATCGACTCCGGAGAAGCGGTGGAGCTCGGGGACGGGACGTTCCGCGGCGCCGCGCTCAACGTCGCTGCGCGCCTCTGCGGACGGGCTTCCGGCGGCGAGGTGATCATCAGCGACTCGACGTCGCGGCTCGCCGGCCGCCTCGGCGGGCTCATCTACACCGACGGCGGGAGGGTCCGCCTCAAGAACATTCCCGAGCCGATCCACATCTACAAGGTGTATTCCGAGCTGGATGCGCGCCCGGCCAGCCGTTGGACCGTCATGTTCTTCGGCAGGGAGCGCCGAGGTCTCAGCTGGAGGCTCGGCGCGATCGTCGCGCTGATCGCGGCCGCCACCGCCGTGGGCGTCGTCTACCTGACTGCCGGTGGAGGCGCCGAGCCGACCGGGGCGGCCTCGAAGCCGCCGCCCCCGCCGCCGGCGCAGGCCGAGGACGTGGCCGCTACCAACCTCGCCTCGATCGTGCCGCCGGCGATCTGGAAGGACTGCCACGTGCAGGCGGTGCCGAACCCGCGCGCGGTCGAGCCCGCGGCGTGCGTGCCGGCGAGCGGCATGCCCGACCGCTGGGAGATCTCCCGGTACGCGAACGGCCGCACGCTCGCGGCGGCGTACAGGAGCGAGCTCGGAAAGCGCTCGGACATCACGCGGAACAAGGGCAAGTGCAACGCGTTCGTCTGGGGCGGCGAGCGTCAGTGGCAGCACGGACCGAAAAAGCCGGGCGGCCGCGAGTTCTGTTACTTCGACGGCAACGACGCCGTCATCGTGTGGAGCCACGAGCGCCTTGGCCAGCCGACCCACCGGGACATCCTCGTGATCGCCCGCGAGGGCGGGAGCGACCACGCGGGCCTCACCCGCTGGTGGCGGCCGTGGCACCACCTGATCGGCAAGGCCGGCTAGCCGTCTCGCCTTGTCGGGCCGGTCCGTCGGCGGCAACCGCT
>DASTWB010000131.1:0-7111 GCA_035758725.1 Gaiellaceae bacterium | reverse complement strand
CCGGAGCCGGAAAGAGCACCGTCGCCCGCCGGCTGGCCGAGCGACTCGGCTTCCGGTATCTGGACACGGGCGCGATGTACCGGGCCGTGACCTGGCTCGCGCTCCAGCATGCGCTCGCCCTGGAGGACGGGCCTGCGCTCGGCGTCCTGGCGGAGACCCACCCGGTGGACCTCGACGAGCAGGGCCGCGTGCGGATTGCCGGGACGGACGTCACGACCGAGATCCGCCAGGCGGAGATCGACCGGCTCGTCCCGGTCGTCGCCCGGCATCCGGAGGTCCGGGCCGTCATGCGCCGACGCCAGCGCGTGCTCGCAGACCTCGGCAACGCCGTCATTGAGGGCCGCGACATCGGCACGGTCGTCGCGCCCGACGCCGACGTGAAGATCTACCTCAACGCCAAGCCGGACATCCGTGCGCAGAGACGCCAGGCCGAGCGGCCGGACATCGGCGGCGACGCGCTCGCGACCGATCTCCGGCTCCGGGACGAGAGCGACGCCGCGCGCATGCGGCCCGCCGACGACGCCGAGCTGATCGACACGACGCATCTGGACGTCGAGGACGTGGTCGACCGGATCGAGGTGCTGGTGCGGGCCCGGGTCGCATGACCGGCACGGACGTAGTCTGGGCGGCCGGCCGGGCCACCATGGGCACGACCCTCAAGGCACTCGCGCCGCTCCGCGTCTACGGCGCCGACCGGATGCCGCGCGAGGGCGGCGTCGTCCTCGCCTTCAACCACTTCTCCTGGCTCGACATCCCGGCGTTCGGGGCCGCGAGCCCACGGAACGTCTACTTCCTCGCGAAGGCGGAGCTCCACGACATCCCCCTGGTCGGCCCGTTCATCCGTCTGTTCGGCACCTACGCGGTCCGGCGCGGCGAGTCCGACCGGGAGGCGGTACGGCAGATGCGGCGCTGCGTCCAGGATGGAAACACGCTCGGGCTCTTCACCGAGGGGACGCGCCAGCGAAGCGGCGTCCCGGGCGAGGTGAAGCCCGGTGTCGCCATGGTCGCGCTGCACGAGCAGGTGCCCGTCGTCCCCGCCGCCGTCCACGGGTCGCAGTTCTGGCGGCCCGGCCGCTTCGACCCGATCTCCGTGGCGTGGGGAAGGCCGGTCACGTTCAACGGGATGCGGCCGAACGGCAAGAACTACCGCGAGGTGTCCGCGGAGGTCCAGCGCCGGATCCACGGGCTGTGGCGCTTCCTCGTCGACGTGCACGCGCTCGGCCGGCCCCGGCACGCCGTCCCGCCCGAGTGACCGAGCTCGTCGGCACCGCGGCCATCGTCGGGTTCCCGAACGTCGGCAAGTCGACGCTCGTGAACCGGCTGACGGCGACGCGGACCGCGGTCGTGCACGAGGAGCCGGGGGTGACCCGCGATCGCAAGGACATCGTCTGCGAGTGGAGCGGGCGGCGCTTCATCCTCATCGACACGGGCGGCGTCGACCTCACGGACCGGTCCGAGATCACCAGGCAGATCGCCGACCAGGCGCGGACCGCGATCGACGAGGCCGACCTCGTGCTCTTCGTCGTCGACGCCCAGGCCGGGGTGACGCCGGGGGACGAGGAGGTCGCGGACCTGCTCCGGAGGTCGGACCGGCCGGTCCTGCTGATCGCCAACAAGGTCGACGATCCCGCTCGAACGGACAACGTCCACGAGTTCCACCGCCTGGGGCTCGGCGAGCCGGTCGCGATCTCCGGCCTCCACGGCCACGGGACGGGCGACCTGCTCGACACGATCCTCCAGCGCCTCCCGGGGGTCTCGAAGCGCCCGGAGATCTCGGAGGACGCGATCCGGGTGGCGATCCTCGGCCGGCCGAACGTCGGGAAGTCGAGTCTCCTCAACGCGCTCGTCGGGCAGGAGCGGGTGATCGTCTCCGAGGTGCCCGGCACGACCCGCGACTCGATCGACACGGTCGTGCAGCGCGGCGAGCTGACCTTCGTCTTCGTCGACACCGCCGGGATCCGCCGCAAGCGTCGCCAGCGGCAGGGCATCGAGTACTACTCGGAGCTGCGTGCCTTGCAGGCCGCCGAGCGCGCCGACGTGGCCCTCGTCCTCGTCGACGCCTCGGAGGGGCTCGTCGACCAGGACCTCTCCGTTGCCGACATCGCCCGCAAGGCGCAGTGCGCGACCCTGGTCGTCCTGTCCAAGTGGGACATCACCCGGATCGGCATCGAGGACGTCCGGGACCGGCTGGAGGCGCGCCTCCGCCAGCGGCCGCCGATCGTGACGATCTCGGCCAAGACCGGTCGCGGGATCCAGCGGCTCTTCGACCGGAGCGAGCAGCTGTTCGAGAAGTACACCGCGCGGATCCCGACCGGGGAGCTCAACCGCTTCCTGGAGGAGCTGAAGGCGCAGCGTGAGCCGCCCTCCCGCCGCGGGAAGCGCCTCAACCTCCTCTACGGGACGCAGACGAGCGTCCGCCCGCCGCGGCTGCGCTTCTTCGTCAACGACCCCGGCCTGATCACGCGCGACTACGCCTATTGGGTCGAGAACCGGCTGCGCGAGCGGTTCGAGCTGCACGGCGTCCCAGTCTCGATCGACTTCGTGAGGCGCAGTTGAACATCGCCGTCATCGGAGCCGGCGCGTGGGGCACCGTCTTCGGGGACCTCCTGCGCGAGCGCGGCCACGAGGTGGAGCTCCTCGGCCGGCAGCGGGACAACGGCGTCGTCGAGGGCGCGGAGCTCGTCGTCATCGCCGTCCCGAGCCGGTCCTTCGGCGACGTCGTCAAGGACCTGCCGGGCGACTCGCCGGTGCTCAGCCTGACCAAGGGGCTCGACCCCGCCACGGGCGGGCGGCTGACCGCGCTCGTGAGGAACCGGCCCGTCGCCGTCCTGTCCGGCCCGAACATCGCCGCGGAGATCGCGCGCGGCCTGCCGACGGCGGCGGTCGTGGCCAGCCGGGACAAGGAGCTGGCGGTCGACCTCCAGCATGCGATCAACTCCTCGTCGTTCCGGGTGTACGTCAACGACGACCCCGCGGGCGTCGAGCTGGCGGCGGCGGCGAAGAACGTGATCGCTCTCGCCGCCGGCGCGATGGACGGCATGGCCCTCGGGACGAATGCGAAGGCCGCGCTGATCACGCTCGGGCTCGCCGACATGCGGACGCTCGGGACGGCGACCGGCGCCAAGGCGCAGACCTTCGCCGGGCTCGCAGGCACGGGCGACCTGCTGACGACCTGCTGGAGCCGCCACAGCCGGAACCGGCGGGCAGGCGCGCTGATGGCCCGCGGCGCGTCCGCGGCGGACGCCGTCCGCAAGCTGGGAACCGTCGAGGGCCTCACGACGGCTCCGGTGCTCGACGACCTGGCGACCACGATCGGCATCGACCTCCCGATCACCCGTGCGATCCGCGAAGTGCTGGACGGGCGGCCGATCACCGACGCCATCAGCGAGTTCATGAGCCGTCCCCCGACCGGGGAGTAGCAGCAACCGAGGCGGGGCATACGATGAGGCCAATGCGTGCCGCTCTCATCGCGCTGCTCTCGGCGCTCGCCCTGCTGGCTGCCGGGTGCGGCGGCGAGGACGTCGGCGCAGGCCAGGACAGCCCCGCCGGGATGCTGAAGGCGGGCGCGCTCGTCTACTGGGAGACCCAGAGCGACCCCGATTCCGACCAGTGGAAGCAGGTCGAGGAGCTGCTCAGGCGCTTCCCCGACGGCGACAAGTGGCTCGCCGAGCTCGAGAAGTCATTCGAGGACGACACGAAGATCACGTGGGACGAGGTCGAGCAGGCGCTCGGCGATCGGATCGCGGTGGCCGTCTACGCGCGCTCGAAGGACGACGTGCAGGTCGTGGGCCTCACGAAGCCCGACGACCCCGACCAGACGATCGAGCTGGTGAACCGTGCGAACCAGGAGGCGGACACGCCCGGAGACAGGGCCGTCGCGCGCAAGGTCGACGGCTGGGTGTTCCTGTCCGACAAGGCGACCTCGATCGACGCGGCCCTGAAGGGCGACGGCGAGGCCCTGGCGGACGACAAGGAGTTCGAGGACGGCATGGCGGAGCTGCCCGAGGACGCGGTGAGCCGCGTGTACGTCGACGTGGCGTCCGCCCTCGACGCCTTCGGCGACGCGAACGCCGACATCACGAAGTCGATCCGGTCGCTCGGCCTCGACCAGGTCGACTTCGCCGGCGCGTGGGCGAAGGCGCGCGACGACGGAGCCGAGTTCGCGGGGGCGCTCCGCGGCGAGGGAGCGGACAAGCTCCTGGGGGCGGCGGACGAGTACAGCTCAGAGCTGCTCGACCTCGTGCCGGCCGACGCGTTCGCGTTCTCCACCTTCCAGGGGCAGGGAGTCACGCAGCAGTTCGAGGCGCTGCGCGGCAACCCGCTCTACGCCATGGCCCTCCGCAGCTTCGAGGAGGAGGCCGGTATCAAGATCGAGGACCTCGTCCGGCTCTTCAAGGGCGAGGTCGCGTTCTACGCGGCGCCCGGATCGCCGATCCCGGAGCTGACGCTCCTGCTGAACGCGGACGACCCGGCGCAGGCCCGGCAGTCGGCGGAGCGCCTCCTCCGCTCGCTCGCCGAGCGCAGCGGCGCCAACGTGACTGAGGACGGAGACGTGACGACGGCGGCGTTCCCGGGCGTGAGCATCAACCTCGGCTCCGCCGGCGACACGCTCGTGATCACGACGACGAAGGACGCGATCCGGAAGGCGCCGGACCTGGACGAGACGCTGGCGGACACCGAGCGCTACAAGCAGGCGCTCGCGGCGGCGGACACGCCCGACCAGTACACGGGTCTCCTCTACGTCGACCTCGCGCAGACGATCGAGACGATCATGGGCTTCGCGACCGTTTCGGGCGAGACCGTGCCGCCCGAGATCTCACGGAACCTCGAGCCGCTCCGCTCGCTCGTCGCCTACGGCGCGAAGGACGGGGACCTCGCGACGTCGCTTCTGTTCGTCGAGATTCAGTAGCCTCTGCGGCCGGATGGCTGCGCGCGAATTCGTCTTCACCTCCGAGTCGGTCACCGAGGGCCACCCGGACAAGATCGCCGACCAGGTGTCGGACTCCGTGCTCGACGCGGTCCTGAAGGACGATCCCTCCGGCCGCGTCGCCTGCGAGACGCTGATCACGACGGGCCTCGTCGTCGTCGCCGGCGAGATCTCGACGGAGACGTACGTCGACATCCCGGCGCTCGTGCGGGCCCGGATCGCCGAGATCGGCTACGGGCACTCCGAGTGGGGCTTCGACGCGAACACGTGCGGTGTCGTTGTGGCGATCGACGAGCAGTCTCCCGACATCGCCCAGGGTGTCGACCAGTCGTACGAGATCCAGCACGACCCGGGCGACGACGATCCGCTCGACCAGGTCGGCGCCGGCGACCAGGGGATGATGTTCGGCTACGCCTCCAACGAGACGCAGGAGCTGATGCCGCTCCCGATCATGCTCGCCCACAAGATCGCCAGGCGTCTGGCCGGGGTGCGGAAGTCCGAGCAGCTGAAGTACCTGCGGCCGGACGGGAAGGCGCAGGTCACCGTGCGCTACGAGGTGGACGAGCACGGGCGGCAGGTGCCGGTCGAGATCGTCCGGCTGCTGGTGTCCACGCAGCACGCCGATCACGTCGACCCGGAGACGATCAAGGAGGACGTGGTCGAGCACTTGCTGCATCCGATCCTCGACCCGCGGCTCTACGACGAGCGTCGGCTCTACGACGACCGGGACTTCGTCTACGTGAACCCGACCGGCAAGTTCGTGCTCGGCGGGCCGATGGGGGACACCGGCCTGACCGGCCGCAAGATCATCGTCGACACCTACGGCGGAGCTGCGCGGCACGGCGGCGGGGCGTTCTCGGGCAAGGATCCGACGAAGGTCGACCGCTCGGCGGCGTACGCGGCGCGGTACGTGGCGA
This sequence comes from Gaiellaceae bacterium, assembly GCA_035758725.1. Lineage (GTDB taxonomy): Bacteria > Actinomycetota > Thermoleophilia > Gaiellales > Gaiellaceae > JACDAN01. Next base: position 1,267 of record DASTWB010000131.1, on the reverse strand, counting down.
AGAACCTCGTCGCGGCGGGCCTCGCGGACCGCTGCGAGGTGAACGTGGCGTACGCGATCGGCGTGGCCCATCCGGTCTCGGTCGCCGTCCGGACGTTCGACACGGAGAAGATCCCCGTGCCGCGGATCGAGGAGCTCGTCCACGAGCATTTCGACCTGCGTCCCGGTGCGATCATCCGCGACCTCGAGCTCCAGCGGCCGATCTACGCGAAGACGGCGGCGTACGGACACTTCGGGCGTGACGACCACGACTTCACGTGGGAGCGGACGGACAAGGCGCCCGCGCTGAAGGCCGCGGCCGGCATCGCGGAAGAGGCGCCGGTCTCCTAAGCAGAGCAGGGGCGGCCGACCGGCTGGGTCGTCCGTCCGGGACAGCCTCCGCCGGCATGCCGCGTGGCGACGATGCCTCCCCGCGGTGCGGACCGCACGCTGGCAGCGCGATTCGTCACGCTTTCGTCACACAGGACCTGTCCGCCGGGGCGTAGGGCGAGGGACAGTCCCTCGCGGCCCGGCAGGAACGTCCCGCCCGCCTGCGAACCTGGAGGCCCGTGACGAAGCAAGCCGCCCTCATCGCCCTCGCCAGGAACCGCGGCGAGCTCGACGCCGCCGCGCTCGCGAAGCTGCTCGCGGCGACCGGCTCGTCAGAGCCCGTCAAGCGGGCCTGACGAAAAGCCCGGCCGCCGCCCTCTCCGCGACCGTCTCCTCGCGGCCGTCGAGCCTCACCTCGAAGCGGCCGCCGTCGGCCTTCGTGAGCCGGATCTTCGTGCCCGGCTCCAGCCCCTGGTCGTAGAACCAGTGAAGAAGCTCCCCGTCGTGCTCCGCGAGACGGACGATCGTCGCGTCCGAGCCCTCGTCGAGCTCCGCCAGGGCGACGAGCTCCTCGTTCTCGGCCCGCTCGAAGGCGGGATCGACCGGCCAGCCGTGCGGACAGCGCTCCGGGTTCCCGAGCCGCTCGGCGACCCGCTCGATCATGTCGTCCGTGAACGTGTCCCCGAGCTCGTCCGCGTGGACATGCGCCTCCGCGGCGGTGTAGCCCATGAAGTCCGTCAGGAGCCGCTCGATGATCCGGTGCTTGCGGACGACCTGCTCCGCCCGCGCGCGCCCCTTCTTCGTCAGCAGCGCCTCCTTGTGCTGCCCGCGCCGCACCAATCCCTCGCGCTCGAGCCGCTTCAGCATCTCCCCGGCCGACGCGCGCGAGACGCCGAGCATCTCGGCGACGCGCGAGGCGATCGCGCTCTCGCCGGCGGGGCGGTACTCGCCGATCGGGA
>DASTWB010000119.1:0-6799 GCA_035758725.1 Gaiellaceae bacterium | reverse complement strand
GTCGTTCTCAGGCCCCGAGATCCTCCTGGCGCGCGTGATCGCGAGCCAGGCGTCGCTGCTCGTCCGCGCCGTGGAGCCGGTGAACGGCAGCACGGCCACCTTGACCCGCGGCGCGGCGCTCGAGCTGGCCGGCCGGGCGCTGGCCTCGGTCGCGGAGGAGGCGCGCTCGGGCGACCGGATCGCCCGCCTCGCGCTCGAAGCGACGGGCGCCAGGTCGTGCGTTCTCTGGCGGGCGGCGGAGGGAGGACCGGCGCTCCTCGCCTCGGCGGGCGACGACGCGGTACCCGTGGACGCAGACGCGATCCGCGACGCCGAGGAACGGCTCTCCGGGAGGACGAGCGTGCTGTCGGAGGGCGGCGTCGTCCTGATCCGTCTCGGGGAACCGCCGGTCGGCGGCCTCCGCCTCGAGTTCGCCGCCGGAGACGAGCCCGGCGCCGACGAGCTCGGACGGCTTGCAGCGTTCGGCGCGCGTGCCGCGCACGCCGTGCGCGTTGGAGAGCGGACGAGCGCGCTCTCCCAGGAGCTCGAGCGGAGCCGCGCGCTCCTGGCCGTCGTCAATCAGGCGATCGCCGAGCTGTCGCTCTCGCACACGCTCGAAACGGCCGTCGACCGGGTCGGTGAGCTCCTCGAGACCGACCGGGCCGCCGTGTACCTCCGCCAGGCGGGCGAGCTCGACACGGCCGCCGAGCACGGGCTGGCGGGACCGCATCTCCGTGTCGCCGAGGGGCTGCTGGAGCTGATCGTCACCCGGCTTCGCGCACGGCCCGTGGTCGAGATCAGGGACGCCGCCGGGGATCCGAGGCTCGGTTCGGTGCGGGACGCGGTACAGGAGGCCGGCATCGAGGCAGCCGTCGTCGTTCCACTCCGCTCGGCCGGCGAGCTGATCGGGCTGCTCGTGGCCTACCTGCCGGCGACGAGGCGCCTGGGCGAGAGCGAGTCCGCGCTGCTCGCGGCCCTGGCGGGCCAGCTTGCCGTGGCCGTCCAGAACGCCGGCCTCCACGAGGAGACGGCCCGACTGGCACGAGACCGGGAGGAAGCGCTCGACTCCGAGCGGCTCGCAGCCCGGCGCCTCGAGGCGTTCTACGAGATCTCCCGATCGTTCTCGGAGAGCCTGTCGCTGGACGAGACCGTGGCCGCCGTGACCCGCACGGCCGTCGAGCTCCTGGGTGTCGATGCCGCCGTCCTCCGGATGCCGGACGCCCGCGGCGACTCGCTCGTGGCGCGCGCGATCCATGTGCCGGACCCCAGGCTCGCCGTTGCGCTCGACCCGATCCTCGGGCGCGCGCAGCCCCTGGATCGGATTCACCCCGGAGCGCCGGAGGTCCTGACCACGCAGGAGGCGAAGCGGCTCGGCGGCGGGCACGAGCTGCTCGTCCCGTTCCTCGAGCGCGGCTCGACGGCGACGGTCGTCCCGATCGTCTCCTCCGGCGAGGTGATGGCGGCGCTGACGCTCGTCTCGCTCGACCCGGCGCGCCGGATCGACGGCGAGACGCTCGAGGCCGCGCGGTCGCTGACGGCCCAGGCCGCGCTCGCGATCGACAACGCCCGTCTCTACCAGCAGCAGGTGCACTTCGCCGACGCGATGCAGCAGTCGCTGCTCCCGGACGAGCCGCCCGCGATCCCCGGGGTCGAGATCGGCAGCGTCTACGAGTCCTCGGCGAGGCTGGACGTCGGGGGTGACGTCTTCGACTTCGCGGTGCTGCCCGACGGGCGACTCGCGGTCGTGGTCGGCGACGTGACGGGCAAGGGGATCGACGCCGCGGCGGACATGGCGATGACGAAGTTCGTCTTTCGCTCGCTCGCACGCGAACATCCCACACCGTCCGAGCTGATGCGGATCGCGAACCAGGTCGTCCTCGACGAGGTCGAGGAGGGGAAGTTCGTGACGATGGTCTACCTGACCGTCGATCCGTCGACCGGCGAGCTCGCCTGCGCCGGTGCGGGCCATCCGGAGCCGAGGCTCGTCCGGCCGGACGGCTCCGTCGTCGAGCTCCCCGCCCGCGGCCTCGCGCTCGGCATCGCGCCCGACCAGGAGTACCCGGAGGCGGTTGCGACGCTGGAGCCCGGCGCCGCAGTCGTCCTCTTCACGGACGGCGTCGTCGAGTCCCGGGTCGGCGCGGACCTGTACGGCAACGTCCGGCTCGACCGGCTGCTCTCGGAGCTGCGCCACCTGCCTGCCCAGGAGCTGGCCCGCGCCGTCGTCGAGGACTCGAGGGCGTTCGCGGGCGGCGGGCTCGCGGACGACTCGGCGGTCGTGGTCGTCAAGAAGACGTCTTGAGGCCCTCCTCTCAGGCGACGCTGACCGGCGTCGTCTTCGCCGCCGGCGTCGGGACGCTGGCGACGGAGATCGGTGCCTCGCGGCTGCTCGCCCCGTACTTCGGGAACTCCACGATCGTCTGGGCGAACGTCATCGGTCTCACGCTCGCCTCGCTCTCCGTCGGGTACTGGCTCGGCGGGCGTCTTGCAGACCGCCGGCCGACACCGAGGGCTCTCGGGTTCGTCGTCGTGTCGGCCGCCTGCCTGATCGCGCTCGCGACGCTCGTCGCCAGGCCGATCCTCGACCTCTCGGTGGAGGGGCTCGACCGCGTGTCGGCAGGCGCGGCGATCGGGTCGTTCTTCGGCGTGCTCGTGCTCTTCGTCCCGCCCGTGACGCTCATGGGAATGGTCGCGCCGTTCGCGATCCGGCTCGCGATCACCGGCGTCGAGACCGCCGGCACCGTGGCAGGTCGTCTCTACGCGGTCTCGACGGTCGGCAGCCTGCTCGGGACGTTCCTGTCCGCGCTCGTCTTGATCCCGGCGATCGGCACGCAGCGGACGCTGCTCGCCGCCGCCGCGCTCATCGGCGCCGGCGGGGCCGTGCTCCTCGGCCGGCGGTGGATCGTGCTGGCCGCGGCGCTGGCGGCGCTGCTGCTGATCCCGCCGGGCGCGGTGAAGGCCCAGAGCGGCCTGATCTACGAGGACGAGTCCCGATACCAGTTCATCCAGGTCGTGGAGAGGGAGGGCGTCCGGCGCCTCTACCTCGACGAGGGCCTGGCGACGCACTCGGTCTGGCGGCGGGACGAGGTGCTGACGGGCGGGGTCTGGGACACCTACGTCGCCGTCGTCGACCTGCTGGGCCGCGAGCCGCGGCGCGTCGCGATGCTGGGCAACGCCGCCGGCACCGCGGCCCGCGCCTACGCGCGCTTCTATCCGACCGCGAAGGTCGACGGCGTCGAGCTCGATCCGGCGGTCAGCGCGGCCGGCCGCCGCTACTTCGAGATGGGCCGGATCGGCACGCTGAGCGTCCACGACGGCGACGCCCGCGCCTACCTGCGCCGGACGGACGAGCGCTACGACGTGATCATCGTCGACGCCTACCGCCCGCCCTACGTGCCGTTCTACCTCGCCACCAAGGAGTTCTTCCGGCTCGTGCGCGACCGGTTGACGCCGGGCGGGATCGTCGCGCTGAACGTCGCCACCACGCCCGACAACCACGACCTCGCGAAAGGCATCGGCGGCACGCTCGCCTCGGTGCTCCCGAGGGCGACGGCGTGGCAGCCGCTCCGCTTCAACCAGATCGTCATCGGCCAGAACGGCGACCCGACCGGGACCGCCCACCCGGCTCCCGACGCGGTCGAGCCGCTCGTCCGCGACCTGCGGACGACCATGCGGCCGATCGCGCCCTCGGACGATCCCTGGACGGACGACCGAGCGCCGGTCGAGTGGATCACCGACCGGATGATCGTCGAGTTCGCGGCCGAGGGCGGCCGCTTCGAGGAGGCGCCCCTCCCGACCGCCCCGTAGGCGGCCTGGGAGTTAGCAGGACTTTTCTCTACACTGCCGCCGTGAGGCGTGGGGTCTCGCTCTTTCTGGGTGTGCTCGCAAGCGCGGCTGCGGGCCTGCTCGCTGCTGCCGTCATCGCCTCGCCGGGCCTCTCGCAGCTGCCGATCACGACCGGGACGACGACCGGGACGACCGCGACGACCACGACGGTCGGCACGACGACGCGGGCGCCGCAGGCCAACCTGATCGCCGACGGCGTCTGGGTCGGAAAGACCGAGGTCGGCGGGTTGACGCCCGAGGGTGCGACCGCGCTCGTCCGGAGCGAGTTCGGCGAGCCGCTCAGGCTCGTGTTCGGACGCCGCTCGGTGCTCGTCGCGCCTCAGCGCCTCGGCGCCTCGGCGAGGGTGAAGCTGGCGATCGACCAGGCGCGCCGCGCGGCGGCGGGCACCAGGATCCCGCTCTTCGTCAGGCTGCGCTCGGGCGGCGTCGCGCGGTATGCGAAGGCGCTCGCGAAGCGGTTCGACAAGCCGGCGAAGAACGCCGAGCTCGTCGGCCTCCGGGGGTCGCGCCCGTGGATCACGAAGGAGCAGACTGGTCGCCGCCTCCAGCAGCGCTCCGCCGTCCGCGCGATCGTCGCCGCGCTGCGCACGCACCGGCGAGGGGCTCTCAGGATCCGCGCCGTGCGCGAGGAGCCGAGCGTCACCCGCGCCCGCTACGGCCCGATCATCGTGATCCGGCGCGACTCCAAGGTCCTCAACCTCTTCCGCGGGATGCGGCTCTGGAAGCGACTCGGCGTGGCGACCGGACAGTCGTCCTACCCGACGCCGATCGGCCGGTTCCACATCGTGACGATGCAGCGGCACCCGTGGTGGTACCCGCCGGACTCCGACTGGGCGAAGGACGAGAAGCCGGTACCGCCCGGCCCGGGCAATCCCCTGGGGACCCGCTGGATGGGCATCAGCGCGCCGGGAGTCGGCATCCACGGGACGCCGGACAGCGCCTCCATCGGCTACTCGGCCTCGCACGGCTGCATCCGGATGCGGATCCCGGAGGCCGAGTGGCTCTTCAGCCGCGTGCGGGTGGGGACCCCGGTCTTCATCGTCCGGGCGTAACGTCTAGGAGATGCAAGCCCGTCTGAAGCTCGCGGGCCAGGCACTCTCGGTCGCCCTCGTCGCCGGGCTCTTCGCGCTGCTCGTCTGGAAGCTCGCGACGCAGGAGGAGGGAGCCGCGAGCAAGCTCGATCGCGGCGAGATCGTGGCTGCGCCCGGCTTCCGGCTCGACCGGCTCGACGGGCCGGGCAAGATCTCGCTCGCCGCGTACCGGGGCCGGCCGGTCGTCGTCAACTTCTGGGGCTCCTGGTGCGACCCGTGCAAGCAGGAGGCGCCCGTGCTGGAGGAGACCTGGCAGCGATACCGGAGCCGGGGGCTCGTCGTGCTCGGCGTCGACTTCCACGACCTCAAGGGAGCCGCGAAGCGGTTCGCCCGCGAGAACGACATGAGCTACCCGCTCGCCTACGACGGGCCGGGGAACACGATCTCGAAGTACGGCGTCGAGGCGGCGCCGGAGACGTTCTTCGTCGCACCGGACGGCACCCTCGTCTGCGAACGGCTGCTCGGCGGGGTGCACATCGAGCGGAATCGCGGCCGCTACGACGAGTGCGTGCAGGAGCTGCTCGCGGCATGAGGGTCGTGCTGGTCGTGGTCGCGGCCCTGGCCTTCACCGGCTCCGCCGCCGCCGCCTGCCCGACCCTCGCCGACCTCGAGGGCGAGGTCATGTGCCCGCAGTGCAAGACGACCCTCGACCAGTCCGATGCCCCGGTCGCGCGCGACATCAAGCGGTTCATCCAGCAGCGCGCCGAAGCCTGTGTCCCGGAAGGCCAGATCAAGGACGAGCTCGTCGCCCAGTTCGGGCCCGCCGTCCTCGCCGCTCCGCCGCGGGAGGGCCTGCACTGGCTGGCGTGGCTCCTGCCCCTGATCGGCCTGGCCACGGGCGCCGTGGTGGTCTCCGCCCTCGTCTGGCGCTGGAGCCGGGGCCGCCCGGCCGCGGAACCGACCGTCCCGCTGAACGGACGCCCGCCCCTCGACCCCGAGCTGGAGCGCCGGCTCGACCGCGAGCTGGCCCGGTTCGATGGCTGAGCTGCCGCTCGCGTTTCTCGCGGGGCTGCTCTCGATCGTCACGCCCTGCGTGCTGCCGCTCGTCCCCGGGTACCTCTCGGCGGTCTCGGCCGTCGAGGCCGAACGGCTGGGCGAGGCCGGGGTGGGGAGGCGGGTCGCCCGCTCGAGCATCCCCTTCATCCTCGGCTTCACGACCGTCTTCGTCGCGCTCGGCGCGGGCGCGGCAGCGGTCGGCGGCGTGCTGGACGCGAACAGGCGTGCGGAGCTGGCCGGATTCATCCTCGTCGTGCTCGGCCTCGCCTTCCTCGGGCTCCTCCCCTGGCCCGAGCGCCTGGTCGCGCCGGGCCTGCTGACCGAGGCGCGCAAACGCGGGTCCGGCGTGCTGCGCGGTGCGGCGTTCGCGGTCTGCGCGGCGCCGTGCATCGGGACCGTGCTCGCGTCCGTCCTCGTGCTCGCCGGGAGCGCCGAGGAGGTGCTCCAGGGCTCGGCGATCCTCGCCGCCTACTCGGCGGGGCTCGCGCTCGCCTTCGTGCTCGCCGCGATGGCCTTCGTCCGAGCGATGGGCGCGTTCCGCTGGCTTCGCGACCACTACGTGGTGATCCGGACCGTCAGCGGCGCCGCCCTCGTCCTGCTCGGGCTCGCATTCTTCTTCCACCGCGACGGATGGGTCCGCGTCGGCTTCGACCGGGCGCTCGACCTCTTCGGGCTAGGGACCTAGCGGCGCCGGGAGGTCGAGCGATCCGGACTCGACCACGCGCTGCGCCTCGGCCACGGAGGCGAGCGCGGCGGCGACGTCGACGCGACGGTGCGCTGGCGAGAACGGCTCCAGGCGCCGCGCCGCCTAGGCGAGCTGCCGCTCACAACCGGGACGGTTCCCGCGGCCCGCGTGGTGCCACGCGACGGCCACATGGACGAGGCCCTGG
>DASTWB010000111.1:0-2150 GCA_035758725.1 Gaiellaceae bacterium | reverse complement strand
CTCTCCCAGTCGATCTCTGCCCGCAGGCCGTCCGGGACCACGCGCGCGAGGTTTCCCTCGATTCCCCCGCCGGTGACGTGCGCGAGCCCGTGGACGGCTTCCAGCGAGCGCACCTCGTCGAGGTAGAGCCGTGTGGGCGCGAGCAGGTCGGCGCCGGCGTACTCCTCCTCCTCGAGCACCCGCCGGACGAGCGTGAACCCGTTCGCGTGGACGCCGGCCGAGGGGAAGCCGACGACGACGTCCCCGTCCTCGATCTTCGAGCCGTCCACGAGCCGCTCCCGCTCGACGATGCCGACGCAGGTACCGGCGAAGTCGAGCTCGTCCTCGCGGTAGATCCCCGGCAGCTCCGCCGTCTCCCCGCCGAGGAGCGCGACCCCGGCGGCGCGGCAGACCTCGGCGGCGCCCTCGACGAGCTCGGCGACCTCGTCCAGCGAGATCCGGTTGGCGGCGACATAGTCGAGCAGGAAGAGGGGGTCGGCGCCGGTCGTCAGCACGTCGTTGATGCAGTGCGCCGCAAGGTCGGCTCCGCACGCGCGGAGCGCTTTTCGCCCGCGTGCGAGCACCAGCTTCGTGCCGACCCCGTCGGTCGAGGCGGCGAGGAAGCGGCGGTCGTCGAGCGGGTAGAGCCCGGCGAAGGCGCCGAAGCCCTGCGCCCCGGTCGACTCGACGGCCGTCCGCAGCCGCTCGACGACCGATTCGGCAGTCGCGAGCGAGACACCGGCGGCCGCGTACGTGCGTCCTTCCACCTGCGGGCGAGTCTAATAGGGGGCTATGACGGGCCTCACCGCACTGCTCCCGCTGGCCGTCGTCGCCGTCATGTACTGGCGGCGAGCCCGGACGCTCTCGATGCGGGGAACACCCGTGGCGCTCTGGCGGCAGGCGAGCTTCGCGCTCGGGCTGCTGATCGCGGCCACGGCCCAGCTCCTTCCGCTGGAGGACGAGCTCTTCTTCGTCCACATGCTCCAGCACGTCCTGCTCGGCGACCTGGCGCCGCTCGCGATCGTGCTCGGGCTGACCGGGCCGCTGCTCCGGCCGGTGCTCGCGGTCCCGCTCCTCTCGAAGCTCCGCGTCCTGGTACACCCGCTCGTCGCGCTTCCGCTCTGGGCCGTCAGCCTGTACGCCTGGCATCTGCCGCCGCTCTACGAGGCGGCCGTCGAGCACGACGCGGTGCACGCGCTCGAGCACCTGTGCTTCTTCGGCACCGGGATCCTGATGTGGGCCGCCGTCGTCGAGGTGCTGCCGGGCCCGGAATGGTTCGGGACCGGCGCGAAGTTCGGCTACGTCGCCGTCGTCCGCCTCCTGGAGACGGTGCTCGGCAACGTCTTCATCTGGTCGGGAGACGTGATCTACGACGTCTACGACCACGGAGAGGAGCACTTCGGCGTCGGCGCGCTCCAGGACCAGGGCCTCGCGGGCACGATCATGATGGTCGAGGGCTCCCTCGTCACGATCGGAGCGCTGGCCTGGCTTTTCCTGAAGCTCGCGCAGGAGGGTGAGCTCCGGCAGCGGCTGCTGGAGGAAGGCGTCGACCCGCGGACCGTTCGACGCGCGGTTCGGTACGGGCGGGGGGAGGAGCTGGAATCGGCCCGCTGAACTCCTGTCCACCCAGTTCTGCGGTTCGAAAGGAGCACTGATGTCCACGCCAGACCAGCCGACACAGCAGCACGCGCCGCCGCCGCCGCCGCCGTCACGCCCCGGCGGGATGACGATCGACGTCGCGCGGCTGCCGATTCCGGGGAACGCCGAGTTCGCGCTCTACGTGGCCGCGCTCATCGTGGCCTGGCTCGTCGTGTGGCCGACCGACAGCCTCGACGCCTCGTCGTGGTTCCAGTTCTTCCTCTTCACGACGATCGCCTACATCCTCTCGCGCGGGATCGCCAAGGCGAGCCGCGTGCTCGAGCAGTAGCCGCTACGAGACGGCTGCGGGCTCGAACCGCATCTTGGCGAGTGTCCGGCCCGCGGGAACGCGGGTCGGATACTTGCGCGTGAAGCACGCACGGCAGAACTCGTTCGGCGGCCGCCGCGTCGCCGCCTGGACGCCTTCGAGCGAGAGGTGCGCGAGGGTCGTCGCCCCGATCTCGCAACGCGTCTCCTCGATCGTCTGGTCGGCGGCGACGAGCTGCCCGGTGTCGCCGAAGTCGATCCCGTAG
>DASTWB010000080.1:0-2442 GCA_035758725.1 Gaiellaceae bacterium | reverse complement strand
CCGTCGTACCTGGGCCTGAGGAGCGGGCGATGAGCAGGCTGAAAACGATCGCGCGCCGCCAGGCCGAGACCCCGTCGCTGGGCGGCGGCCACTCGCTCTGCCAGGGCTGCGGCGTCCCGCTCGTCGTGCGCACGATCCTGGGCTCGATCGAGACGCCGGTCGTCGTGATCAGCGCGACCGGCTGCCTCGAGGTCGCCACGACCCGCTTCCCCTCCACCGCCTGGAACGTTCCGTGGATCCACGTCGCGTTCGAGAACACGGCGGCGGTCGCGAGCGGCGTCGAGACCGCGTACCGGGTCCTGATGCGCCGCGGCAAGCTCCCGGAGGACGAGCCCGTCACGTTCGTCGCGCTGGCGGGTGACGGAGGGACGTACGACATCGGCCTGCAGGCGCTGTCGGGCGCCCTGGAGCGCGGCCACCGGTTCCTGTTCGTCTGCTACGACAACGAGGCGTACATGAACACCGGGATCCAGCGCTCGGGCGCGACACCGCTCGGCGCGGGGACGACGACGAGCCCCGTCGGGCTCGAGAGCTTCGGCAAGGCGCAGCAGCGCAAGGACATGACCGCGATCGCCGTGGCGCACCACGTTCCCTACGTGGCCCAGGCCTGCGGCTCCCACTGGTTCGACCTCAGCCGGAAGGTCGAGCGGGCCGTCGCGCAGGAAGGCCCGTCCTTCCTCAACGTCTTGACCGACTGCCCGGTCGGCTGGGGCCACGAGGCGCGGCTCGGCCCGCGGATCCTGAACGCGGCCGTCGAGACGGGCTTCTGGCCGCTGTACGAGGTCGACGGCGGCGAGTACCGCCTCACCTACGAGCCGAAGCACCGGGCGCCGGTCGAGGACTGGCTGGCCGGCCAGAAGCGCTTCGCCCACGTCCTGCGGCCGGAGAATCGCGAGCTCGTAGAGCTCATCCAGCGCCGGGTCGACGAGGACTGGGACGCGCTCGCGGCCCTCTGCGCGTCCTAGCCGCTACCAGGTCTTCGGGCGAGCCTGCGGCTCGATCCGGCTGACGCGCACCCGGGCGTCCACGGCGACGCAGCCGTCCGGGCTCGCGATCACCGGGTTGAGGTCGAGCTCGGCGACCTCCCGGAACTCGTCGCCGAGGCGCGAGAGCCGGTGGAGCAGATCTGTGAGCGCATCGTCGTCGGCGGCCGGCTTGCCGCGGAAGCCGCGTACGAGCTCCCCCGCCTTGCCGCCGCCCACGAGCTCCTCGGCGTCCGCGTCCGTGAGCGGCGCGATCCGGAACTCCGCCTGCCCGATCAGCTCCGCGAAGACGCCGCCGGGGCCGAAGGCGACGAGCGGCCCGAACATCGGGTCCTGAACGATGCCCGCGAGCAGCTCGGCGCTCCCTTCGAGCATCGGCTGGACGAGCACCGGGATCCCGATCCGGCCCGCCGCCTCGCGCACCTCGTCCTCGCCCTCGAGGCCGAGCGCGATTCCGCCCGTCTCGGTCTTGTGCGCGCCGGGGACCGCGCTCTTGACGACGACGGGATAGCCGAGCTCGGTCGCCGCGGCGACCGCCTCGTCGACGGTCTCCGCGACGCGCTCCGGCACCACGGGGATGCCGTAGGCCTGGAGGAGCTCGCGAACCTGCTCGGCGGTCAGCCAGGCGTCGGCCTCGTCGGCGAGCGCCCCGTCGACGACCGCGCGTGCACGGGCCGGGTCGATGCCGTCCACCGCCGGAACCGAGCCGGCAGGCCGCCGGAGCCAGGCGGCCCGAGCGGCGGCGAGCCCGAGGGCCCGCGCCGCGGACTCGGGGTACGGGAAGTTGGTGACGCCCTCGACCACCGGCGGCTCGCCCTCGGCGATCAGCGAGGCGAGCACCGGCTTTCCCTCCGCTCCGGCGACCGCCCGGCCGATCGCGGCGGCGATCTCCTCCGCGCCCGCGACGACCGGAGGCACGAACAGGGCAATGAGCGCGTCGACGTTCGGATCGGCGAGTACGACCGGCACGACCTGCTCGTAGGTGATGCCCGTGGCCGAACCGAGCATGTCCACCGGGTTCGCGACGCTTGCCTCGGCGGGAAGCAGCTCGCGCAGCGACGCTTCCGTGTCCGCGGTGAGCGAGGGAAGCTCGAGGCCGGACGCCTCGCAGGCGTCGGCGCAGAGGATCCCGAGGCCGCCGGCGTTCGTGAGCACGCCGACCCGGTTCCCGGCGGGTAGCGGCTGCGCCGCGAAGAGTGCCGCGGCGTCGATGAGCTCCTCGAGCGTCTCGGCCCGGATCACCCCGGCCTGGTGGAAGAGCGCCTCGACGGCCGCCTCCGACCCCGCCAGGGCGGCGGTGTGCGAGCTCGCCGCGCGTGCGCCGGTCTTGGTCGTCCCGCTCTTCATCGCGAGGATCGGCTTCTTGCGGGCGACGCGGCGGGCGATCCGGCCGAACCGGCGCGGGTTCCCGAAGGACTCGAGGTAGAGCGCGATCAGACGGGTGTCCGGGTCGTCCTCC
>DASTWB010000072.1:0-7269 GCA_035758725.1 Gaiellaceae bacterium | reverse complement strand
CCGCGCCGGCCCGCCGTCGCCCGAGTAGCCCTCCCGGCCGATCCCGGCGAGCGTGTCGATGCGCCCGTCGGGCGTCACGAGGCGGACGCCGTTGTCGTACTCGGCGATGTAGAGGTTGCCGGCGGCGTCGAAGGCGAAGTCGCCGTGGCCGCCCAGCTGCGCCGAGGTCGCCGGCCCGCCGTCGCCGGCGAGCCCGCGGGTGCCGTTGCCGGCGACCGGCGTCTTCGACCCGTCGGGCTCGAACCGCCAGATGCGCCCCTCGTCCGCGACGTAGAGGAAGCCGCCCGGGCCGAAGTTGAGGAACATCGGACGGCTGAATCCGCGGCCGACGAGCGTCTTCGCGCGGGTGCGAAGCGAGACCTCGTAGAAGGCGGTCCCGTCCATGTCCGGCACGAGGAGGTCGCCGTGCTCCTCCGCGAGCTCGAAGCCGTGCGGGCGGGAGATGCGTGGTCCTGCTCCGCGGACGTCGAGCGAGGCCACCCGGATCGAGCGCCCGCCGGCACGGACGGAGAGCGTCCACACCCCACCGCCGGGGAAGACCACGCGGGCGCGATGACGGCCGGCCGGCCGGGCGGGCCGAGCGGCGAACGTCCGCCGGCCGAGCTCGCCGGCCGCGACGACGGAGACGCGCCCCGTGAACGGCTTCTTGCCGTTTCGAACGAGCACCGTGGCGGCCCATGCGCGTCCGGCCGTGACGTTCTCGCTCGGGCTCACGAGCCTGGCGCTGATGGGCGTGGTCGCTGCGGCGGCGGCCGAGGCGAGCAGGGCGACCGAGACGGCGGCGACGGCGGCCAGGCGAAGCATATACGTTCCTACACCGGCGCGCCGCCTCCGGTTCCCGAGCTACCAGTCCGGCTCGTTGTTCGTGCCCCAGGCGGCGCGGGTCACGTAGCGGCGCCCGCTGCCGTCGGTCCGCATCGTGAGCACCTGCCCGCCGCGCTCGAAGGCGATCCGGCGGCCGTCGGGCGACCAGGAGGGATCACCGGCACTCGCCGGGGTGCCGGTCGGGAGGAGCCGGGGACGGGGGCGGTCGGCGTCGACGACGGCGATCCGCCCGCGGGTCGAGTAGGCGATCCGGCGCCCGTCCGGCGCCCAGTCCGGGGAGAAGCTCGCGGCACCGCTCGTCACCCTGCGGGCGACCTTGGAGGCGACGTTCATGACCCAGATCTGGATCTCGCCGCTCCGTGTGCTCTGAAACGCCAGTCGCCTGCCGTCCGGGGACCAGTCCGGCTCCCACTCGTTCGCCCGAGGCGTGCTCAGGAGGGGCCGGGCCTTCCCGCCGGCGGCCGCCACGACCCACAGGTCGTTGCTCGCCGGCGACGCGCTCCGATAGGCGATGCGGCGACCGTCGGGAGACCACGTCGGCTCGCCGTCGCCCGGGCGCCGCGTGAGCCGCCGCTTGCGGCTGCCGTCGGCGTTCATCACCCAGATTCCCGCCCGGCCGAGGATGCCTCCGCCCGCGAAGGCGATTCGCTTCCGGCCCGGCGACCAGGCGGGCTGCTCCGCGCTGATCGCGAGCAGGCGGCGGCCGCGCCCGGAGGAGAGGACGCTGTAGACCTCGGGCGGTCGGCTCGGCGTTGCGAGGCGGACGGTGCGGTAGACGATCCGCGGCTCGGCCGCAGCCGGAGCTCCCGCCGCCGCCGGCAGTCCGGAGAGCGCCGCGAGCGTGAGAACGCCGATCAGGATCGAGAGCCTCATCGATTCATCTTCGTCGCAGATCGTTAGGGGAATTGGTGCAGAGACCGTCCGTGTCGAGGCCTACAGTGGTTCGCCCATGGCCCAGCCCGCCCTCAAGTTCGCGTGCTCGGAGTGCGGTCAGTCGACAGGCCGCTGGCTCGGCCGCTGCCCGGGCTGCGGGAGCTTCGGCACGCTCGTCGAGGAGGGGCCGCCGGCCGCGTCCCGCGGGAAAGGCGCCGCGCCCCGGACCGTCCTCCGGCTCGTCGACGTCGAGGTAGAGGAGGCCGAGCGAATCCCGACCGGCGTCGCGGAGCTCGACCGCGTGCTCGGCGGAGGGCTCGTGCCGGCCTCCCTCGTGCTGGTCGGCGGCGAACCGGGCGTGGGGAAGTCGACCCTGCTCCTGATGGCGCTGGCGGCGATCTCGCGCGAGCGCCGGGCGTTGCTCGTCACCGGGGAGGAGTCGACCGCGCAGGTCAAGCTCCGGGCGGCGCGCCTCGGGGGTGCCGAGCGCGTGGAGATCCTGGCCGAGACCGATCTCGACACCATCTGCGCGACGCTCGACCAGGAGAAGCCCGCGGTCTGCGTGATCGACTCGGTGCAGACGCTCTATTCGTCCGAGGTCGGGTCGGCGCCGGGCTCCGTTTCCCAGGTGCGCGAGGCCGCGGCGCGGCTGCTCCGGGTGGGGAAGGAGGCCGGCGTTGCGCTCTTCCTCGTCGGTCACGTGACGAAAGACGGGGCGGTGGCGGGGCCACGTGTCCTCGAGCACCTCGTCGACTGCGTGCTCCAGTTCGAGGGTGACAAGTACCACGCGCACCGCGTCCTCCGCGCGGCAAAGAACCGGTTCGGCTCGACCAACGAGCTCGGGGTCTTCGAGATGACGGGATCCGGGCTCGTCGGCATTCCGGACCCTTCCCAGCTCTTCGGTGCCGCCCGGGAGGAGGAGGTCGGCTCGGCCGTCGCCTGTGCGCTCGAGGGGACGCGGCCCATCCTGCTCGAGATCCAGGCGCTCGTCTCGCCGACGGATCTCGCGATGCCGAGGAGGGTCGGGACGGGCGTCGACCCCAAGCGGCTGGCGATGATCGTCGCCGTCCTCTCGCGCCACGCCGGCGTCTCGCTGGGCCAGGCGGACGTCTTCGTCAACGTGGCGGGCGGCCTCCGGATCGACGAGCCGGGCGCCGATCTCGGGATCGCGCTGGCGATCGCCTCGGCGGCGCGAGGTGTGGCGGTGCCCGCCGGAGTCGCTGCCTTCGGCGAGCTCGGGCTGACCGGCCGGCTGCGGCCGGCCGCCCAGGCCGACCGCCGGCTCGAGGAGTGCGCGAAGCTCGGGCTCCGCAGGGTGGTCGTCCCCGCCGGGACGAAGGGCCGGCGCGGCGTGGAGGCGCAGGCGGTCGATTCGCTGAGGCAGGCGATCGCCGCGGCGATCGCCTGCAGGGAGGGGCAAGCGGAACCCGGCCGCTAGCAGGGGTTTTCCGCCCAGTCGCGGAAAATCCCTGGAAAACTTGGCTTTTTGGCCGTCCCTCAGCTATACTGGAGCCCGCTTGCCGGCGGACTCGTCACCCGTCGGCAGTTTGTCGTAATCGATGCTGAGTGGGGAGGTCGGGCTTGTACAAGGTCGGCGACAAGGTGGTGTATCCGCACCACGGCGCGGGCACCGTCGTGAAGAAGGAGACTCGCGAAGTGCTCGGAGAAAAGCGCGAGTACCTGACGATTCAGATCCTTCACAACGACATGACCGTGAACGTTCCAGCCGAGAACGCCGAGGCCGTCGGCTTGCGCAAGGTCATCAACGAGGACACGGTCAAGGAAGTCGTCAAGGCGCTGACCGGCAACGGCACCACGATGCCGAAGAACTGGAATCGCCGCTTCAAGCACAACCGCGACAAGATGAAGACGGGCGACATCTTCGAGCTCGCCGAGGTCGTGCGGAACCTCTCCCTGCGCGACCGCGACAAGGGTCTCTCGACCGGCGAGAAGCAGATGTTCGTCAAGGCGAAGAAGATCCTCATCAGCGAGCTCATGTACGCGAAGGGCATGGACGAGGAGGAGACCGCCGAGTGGCTCGACGGCGTGCTCGCCTCAGACGTCGGTGCCAAGAAGAAGTCGCGCGCCAAGGCCGGCGCGGCCGCGTAGCACCTAGGCTCGGGCGATGAGCGTCTGGGCCGTCATCGTCGCGGCGGGACGCGGCGAACGGCTCGGGCTGGACCGGCCGAAGGCCTTCGCGAACCTGCGTGACAGGCCGCTGCTCGCCGAGAGCCTCGAGCGCCTCGAGAACTCGGACTGGATCGACGCGATCGTGGTCGCCGCACCGCCCGGCTGGGAGGAGCCGACGATCCTGCTCGCCGAGGAGCTGGGGTGCGGCAAGGTCGTGGAGGCGGTCACCGGCGGAGAGACGCGATCGGCGTCGGTTCGCGCGAGCCTCGCAGTCGTCCCCGACGAGGCCGCCGTCGTCCTCGTGCACGACGCGGCGCGGCCCTTGATCCCGGAGGACGTCGTCGAGCGCCTGCTGACCGCGCTCAACGAGGGCTGGGACGGGGCCGTTCCGGTCCTGCCGCTCTCGGACACGGTCAAACGCGTGGAGGGCGACCGGATCGTCGAGACCGTCGACCGGAACGGCCTCGCGCTGGTGCAGACCCCTCAGGTGTTCGTGGCGACGTCGCTTCGCAACGCGGTCGCCGGCGGCGGCGATGCGACCGATTGCTCCTCGCTCGTGGAGGCGCGCGGAGGGCGGATCAAGGCCGTTGCCGGTGACGCGCAGCTCGTCAAGGTCACCGACCGGGCGGACCTCGAGGCCGTCGAGCGGCTGCTCGCTCCCGCTTGATCGTCGACTACCACATGCATCTCCGGGCGCCGGACGAGTCGCTCGACCACACGGTCGAGGCGGTGGAGCGGTTCGTCGAGCTCGCGGCCGAGCGCGGCCTCCACGAGATCGGCTTCAGCGAGCACGTCTACTACTTCACCCAGACGCGGTCGCTCTGGACGGTGCCGTACCACGTCGAGCGCTGCAGGTACGACATCGAGCCGTACGTGGAGGCGGTGACGGAGGCGAAGCGGCAGGGCATGCCGGTCAAGCTCGGGATCGAGGTCGACTACGTCCCCGGCCGGGAGGAGGAGACCGGGGCACTGCTCGGCCCGTACCCGTGGGACTACGTCCTCGGCTCCATCCATTTCGTCGGCGATGCGGGCATCGACGGCACGCCGACGCTGATCGGCGAGGTCGGCCTGGAGGAGGCGTGGCGCCGCTACTACGAGGTCCTCGGCCGGGCCGCTTCGAGCGGCCTCTTCGACAGCCTCGCGCACCCCGACCTCGTGCGCATGCACGGACCCGAGATCGAGTGGGACTGGGGCGAGGTCGCCGACTCGCTCGACGGCGTGTGCATCGAGGTGTCGAGCGCGGGCCTGCACAAGCCCCATCGCAAGCTCTACCCGAATCCCGGGCTGCTCCGTGAAGCTCGCGCGCGGGGCACGGCGATCACGCTCGCCTCCGACGCGCACGTGCCGCAGAACGTCGGCCGCGACCTCGACAGGGCCGTCGACCACGCCCGCGCCGCCGGCTACGAGACGGTCACCGTCTTCGACGGCCGGCGGGGGCGCCAGGAGCCGCTGGGATGAGGATCGGCCTGGGCGTCGACGCGCACGGATTCGACGCGGGCGTCCCGCTCGTCCTCGGCGGGGTCGAGTTCCCGGGTCAGCCCGGCCTGTCCGGCCACTCGGACGGCGACGTCATCACGCACGCGCTGATCGACGCGCTCCTCGGCGCCGCAGACCTCGGCGACATCGGGACGCTGTTCCCGTCGGACGACGAGGAGCTCGCGGGGATCTCGTCGCTGCTGCTTCTCAGCCGCGCGCACGCGCAGGTCCGCGAGGCCGGCTATGAGCTCGTGAACGCGCACTGCGTGCTGGTCGGCGAGCGTCCGCGGATCGCCGACCGGCGGCTCGAGATGCGCGCCCGCCTGGCCGAGACGCTCGGCGTCGAGGTCGACCGCATCGCGCTCTCGGCGACGACGACCGACCGCCTCGGGTTCACCGGCCGGGGCGAGGGGCTCGTCGCCCAGGCAGTGGCGCTTCTGTCGCCATGAGGCTCGTCCGCTACGCCGACCGGCCGGAGCTGATCGAGCGCCGCGGCCGCCTCAGCGTCTCGTTCCCGACGTTCATGCACCACAACGAGCCGGGCGGCAGGTACTGGGGACGCCTGTACGAGGATCATCCCGACTTTCAGGTCGGCCTCCTCGACGGGGAGGAGCTGGTCGCAGAGGTGCACGCGGTGCCGATTCCGTGGGACGGCAGCGACGCCGATCTCCCGGCAGGGTGGGACAAGGCGTTCTCACGCGCCTTCGAGGGTAAGAGACAGCCGAGCGTGCTCTGCGCGCTGGCGATCGCGACCCTGCCGGAGCGGCGCGGGGAACGGCTTTCGACGCGGATGATCGACGTGTTGCGCCGGGCCGCACGCGCACACGCGCTTCGCGAGCTGGTCGCGCCGGTGCGGCCGACGCTCAAGGCGCGGTACCCGTTGATTCCGATCGAGCAGTACATGCGGTGGAGACGGGCCGACGGTACGCACTTCGACCCTTGGATCCGCACGCACGAGCGGGTCGGCGGGAAGATCATCTGCCCCGCACGCGAGTCCATGGTCATCGAGGCACCCGCCTCGGAGTGGGAGGAGTGGACAGGGCTACGGCTGCCGGAGGACGGCTCCTACGTCGTCGACGGAATGCTCGCGCCGCTCGAGGTGCGGGACGGGATCGGACGGCACGTCGAGCCGAACGTGTGGATGCGGCATCCGCTCTAGGCGGGCAGCCGCACCTCGCCCGCCTCGACCACGACGAGCCCATCCCTGAGGAGAGACGAGACCGCGTCGGCATCGAGCCCCTGCGAGGCACCCGACGCGACCAGCCGTAGTGTCTCAGCCCGACGCTGGCGAAAGGAACCGCCGAACGGGGTCTGCTTTCGCAGCGGCTCGTAGCGCCGGCCGCGCGAGGGGCAGCCCGCCGCGAGCGGGCAGACGCCGCAGCGCGGCACCCGCGCGAGGCAGACCTCGCGCCCGAGGTCCATGAGCGCCTCCGCGGAAGCCGGCCCGAACTCGGCGCCGGTTCGCTCGATCACGCGCTCCACGTTCGTGTCCACGGGCAGTACGGGCTCGTTCCACGCGAACCGTCGGATCGCCGTGGCCGTGTAGGGGCCGACGCCGGGAAGCTCGGTGAGGTCCGGCGGCCAGCCACGCTCCGAGACGATCGCCGCCGCCCGGTGGAGGCTGACCGCACGGCGGTTGTAGCCCAGCCCGTGCCACTCCCGGATCACCTCCCCGCGCGCCTCGCCCGCCAGCGACTCGACCGTCGGCCACCGCTCCAGCCACCGTTCGAACCGCGGCACGACGCGCGCCACCTGCGTCTGCTGCAGCATCACCTCCGAGACGAGAACCGCGTACGGATCGCGCCGACGCCGCCAGGGGAGGTCGCGGGGATTCCGCTGCGACCACCTGAGCAGCAGCTCTTCCATGTCGGCGAGGTTACTTCTCGACCTGGAAGAACAGCAGGCCGTGATCCGAGAGGTCGCGAACCCACCGCAGCTGGTCCGCCGGTTCGGCGAGCTTCGGCC
>DASTWB010000022.1:0-4041 GCA_035758725.1 Gaiellaceae bacterium | reverse complement strand
CCGATCGAGGGCGTGAGCATGCGCTACGCGTTCGACGACGCCGGCGCGGCGGAACGGCGCGAGACGCAGTACTTCGAGATGTTCTGCAACCGCGGCATCTACCACCAGGGTTGGACCGCGGTCACGCGCCATTCGACTCCGTGGGTCCTCGCCGAGCTGCCGCCGTTCCAGGACGACGTCTGGGAGCTCTACGACACGAACACCGACTGGACACAGGCGCGCGACCTGGCCGCGGAGCTGCCCGACAAGCTCGCCGAGCTTCAGCAGCTCTGGCTCGAAGAGGCGCGCAAGTACAACGTCCTCCCGCTCGACGACCGTCGCGTCGAGCGTTTCAACCCCGACCTGGCCGGCCGGCCGGTGCTGATCAAGGGCGACTCCCAGCTGCTCTTCGGCGGCATGGGCCGCCTGAGCGAGAGCGCGACGATCAACATCAAGAACAAGTCCCACTCGGTCACGGCCGAGGTGGTCGTGCCCGACGACGGCGCCGAAGGCGCGATCATCTCCCAGGGCGGCGCCTACGCCGGCTGGAGCCTCTACGCGACGGGCGGCAAGCCGAAGTACTGCTACAACCTCTTCGGCCTCCAGCGCTTCCATGTCGAAGGGGAGTCGCCGATACCGGCGGGTACGCATCAGGTGCGCATGGAGTTCGTCTACGACGGAGGAGGGCTCGGCAAGGGCGGTGCCGTCTCGCTCTACGTGGACGGCGAGCAGGTCGGCGAGGGGCGTGTCGAAGGGACCGTGCCGATGATCTTCTCGGCGGACGAGACCTGCGACGTCGGCTCCGACACCGCGTCGCCGGTCTCCGACGACTACACCGTCGAGGGCAGCCGCTTCAGCGGGAGCGTCAACTGGGTGCAGATCGACATCGCCGAGCGGGCCGAGGACGTCGACCATCTGATCTCGCCGGAGGAGCGGCTCAAGATCGCGATGGCGCGCCAGTAACGGCCGTCAGCCGAAAACACGGGCCCGGATGTCGCCGCCGGCGGCGGCGATCTCGCCGAGCTCGTGGAGGAGATCGATCGCCTCGACGTCGGCCCGGACCTCGCACGGGACCTTGAAGCCGCTCGAGCGGAAGGCGATCGCAAGGGCGAGCAACCGGCGAATGAGGTCGTCGGCCGCCTCCTGCAGCGTCGTTCCCTCGCCGCGCGCGACTCCGCCGAGCTGGAGGCACACGCTCCCGGATCGCTCGGTGACGGTAAGTGACGGCATCGTGACCGGCATCGGCGTTTCCCCGTTGGCTCGCAACCCCGCAAGCTGGGGCTTTCGTTCCCCGCCTAGCGTTTGTCGTCGACGAGCTCGAGCGCCTCCGAGACGTCGTACCCCAGCGCGAGGCCGAGGTTCGGCGCCGCAGTGACGACGCGCGCCACGCCGACCGTCGGCAGGAGGGCGATGAGCGCCCCCACGATCTCCTCCCGCGAAGCGCCCGCGCTCAGTGCCGCGTCGACGGAGTCCATATACGCCGCCGGCGCCGCGTTGACGGCGATCAGGGCGCCGATCCGGATGAGGGCGTGCGACCGGTCGTCCAGCCCCGCGAGGGTCGGACTCGCGCGGTCGGCTCCGAGCACCCCATCGATGTACCGCTCGTCACGGACGGCAAGCTTGCACAGCGTTGCCTGGTACTCCTCCATCGGCCTCTCCTCATTCCACGCCGAGCGGGCGCGGAGCGCATCATCCCGCGGGGGTGAAACGCGAGCCGGACGCGACCGGCGCGTCGACGAGGCCGAGCTCGAGCGCGCGCTCGATCGCCTCGCTCCGGCTCGACGCGCTCAGCTTGCGGTACACGGAGATCGCTTGGCTCTTCACCGTGTTCCTCGATACGTAGAGGCGTTCCGCGATCTCGCGAAACGTGAGATGGGTCGTGAGGAGCGGGAGGAGGCGCAGCTCGGCGGCGGTGAGCGTCGATGCCCAGCCGTCCTCGAGGCTCGCCGCGTTCGTGAGCCGCTCGCGGAGGTCCGCGGCCTGTTCGCGGAGGTTTCCCAGGTCCGGCCGCTGGGCGATCACATCCGAGGCCTCGCGGTAGAGGGTGCGCGCACCTTCGACGTCACCGAGCGCAAGGTGCGCCCGCGCCAGCTCCAACCGGCACTGGACGCTGAACCACGGGAACGCGTGGGTCAACTGCGGTCGCATCCGCATCGAGCGGACGAGGAGGCTGCGCGCCGTCGCCGCCTGCCCTCGCGCCAGCGCGACTCTCGCCGCCGCCGCGAGGTAGATCGCGGCCGCGACGTACTCCTCGATGGGCTGATCCTCCAGGAGCGCACGGGCTCCCGCGAGCTCCGCCTCGGCGCCGTCGAGGTCGTTACGGCCGAGTGCCAGGAGCGCGAGCTCCGAGCGCGCGACCACGGCCGCGTACGTGGCGCCGCTGCCCGACGCCTCCTCGACCGTTTCGACGAGCAGCTGCTCGGCTTGCTCCGGCCGGCCTTCGAACAGGAGCGCGATCGCCGCGAGTCCCCGAGCGATCGGGCGCCAGAAGCTCCCGGGGCTCAGCTCGTCCAGCGCCTGTCTCGCATCGGCCGCCATCTGCGACACGCCGTGGCGGCAGAGCAGGGCACGGGCCATCGCAGCCCAGGCTCCGGCCGTTGCACTCCCGTCCGGCATCGGCCCTTCGTACTCCGCGTGCTCGAGCGCGTAGGCGTACCGCTCGGCCTCCTCCGGACGCCCGCGTAGCGCGCTGACGAAGGCGCCGAATCCGGCGATCGCGGGGTAGCGCGTGAGGATCTGAGGCTCGTCGAACCGCCGTAGCCAGCCTTCGACCGTGACGACGCGCCCGCTCCGATAGAACGGCAACGCGAACGTCGACACGAGGCGGGCGAGCTCGTCGGTATCGCCGGTTGCCGCCACGTGCTCGATCGCGGCCTCCGGCTGGCCGTTGCGCTCGCACCAGGACGCCGCCCGCGCGTGAAGCGCCGGCGCCAGGTCCGGCTCCCGCCTGTCGAGCTCGAGCCGCAGCATGTCGCGGAAGAGCCGGTGATAGCGGTACCACTCTCGGTTGTGGTCGAGCGGGACGACGAAGAAGTTCGCCCGCTCCAGCGCCTCCAGCCGCCGGGCCGAATCGGTGCGCTCCAGCACCTCGTTGCAGAGGTCGGCCGACATGCGATCGAGGATCGACGTTCGCGTCAGGAACTCGATCTCGGAGCGCTTGAGGGAGGAGAGGTGCTCCGAGCGGAGGTAGTCCGCGACGAAGCGGTCCTTTCCGGTGAAGGAGGAGAGACCCTCCGCGCCGGCGTCGCTGGCGAAGAGCGCCGCGAGGTAGAGACCGGCGACCCAGCCTTCCGTCTGCTCGTTGAGCATGCGAGCCTGCTCCGCCGAGACCTTCACTCCCGCCGCGACGAGGAGCTCCTTGGCCTGGTCGTCGCTCAGGGCCAGGTCGGCCGGGCCGAGCTCGCGCAGCCGGCCCTCGGCCCTGATCCGCGCGAATGACAGGCCGTCCTCCGACCGCCCTGCGAGCACCAGCTGCGACCCTTCCGGCAGATGCTTCGCGATCGGATCCAGGGCGTCGAGACAATCGCGGTTCTGCAGCTCGTGGACGTCGTCGAGAACGAGCACCATCGGCTCGCCGACCGCCGCCAGCGCGGCGCCCAGCCGTGGAAGCGTGGTCGTCCACAGCGCCTCGCTTCCGGAAGCCGCGGCCCGGAAGACGCCCGGACCGACGGGCCCGACGCCGTCGGTCGCGGCCGCGAGGTAGGTGAGGAACGCGACCGGGTCGTTGTCCCGGTCGTCGAGCGAGACCCACGCGA
Source organism: Gaiellaceae bacterium (assembly GCA_035758725.1). Lineage (GTDB taxonomy): Bacteria > Actinomycetota > Thermoleophilia > Gaiellales > Gaiellaceae > JACDAN01. The sequence continues at coordinate 307 of DASTWB010000022.1, read as the reverse complement.
ACGGACGAGGGTCTTCGGCAGCCCACTGGGCGAGGAGCGTCGTCTTCCCGTAGCCGGCCGGGGCGCTCACGCTGACGATCCGGGCGCCGCTCGGGTTCTCGAGCCACTTCACGAGCGCAGTGCGGTCGATCAGCCCGGGCCGAAGGGTCGGGACGGCGAGCTTCGACTGGAGCACCTCGAACGCGGGCGCGCCGGACGCCCGTCTCGACGCGCGCGACCCCCCCGACGCTCGGCGGCGGGTGTGCGGAGTGACTTCCCCAGCTGGGTTGCGCGTGCTGCCCATCGGTCCTCTCGTCGAGACCGACCC
>DASTWB010000037.1:0-2549 GCA_035758725.1 Gaiellaceae bacterium | reverse complement strand
CGCGCCTCTACGAGCTGGACGGCATCTCGCGAGAGTCCGTCGAGGCGCACTACAAGCTGTACCAGGGCTACGTCGCCAAGCGGAACGAGATCCTCGGCAAGCTGTCCGAGGTCGACCTCGGATCTGCGAACCAGGTCTACTCCGACTTCCGGGCGCTGAAGGTCGATCTGACCTTCGCGATCGGCGGGATCAAGAACCACGAGATCTACTTCGAGCACCTCGGCGGGGACGGCGGCGATCCCGACGGCCCGTTCGAGCAGCTCGTCGAGCGCGACTTCGGCTCGGCGGCGGCGTGGCGGGACGACCTCAGAGCCACCGGCATGGCCGGCCGCGGCTGGGCCTGGACGGCCTACGACTGGGACGAGGGACGGCTGTTCAACTACATCGGCGACACCCAGAACACCTATCCGATCTGGAACGCGACGCCGCTCGTGGCGCTCGACGTCTACGAGCACGCGTACTTCCTCGACTACCAGACCGACCGCGCGTCCTACATCGAGGCCTTCTTCGCGAACCTGGACTGGGACACCGTGAACGACTGGGTGTCACGGTACGCGATCCCGATTCGCTGAAAGTCTCACGACTTTCAGCGACCCCATGAAGCCGGGCGGCCTTCGGCCGCGCGGCCGACGAGCGCAGGGCACTTCCTCATCCAGCTGCCGCTGGGGCCGAACGGGCTACGCCCGTTCGGCGGCCAGCCACTCGCGCAGGCCGGTATGGCCGGTCGAGCCGTTTTGGGCCAGGTCGGCTCGAAGCTCGCCCACGGTGCCGTGCCGCTCGGCGACGACGTCGTGCGTGTGGATCGTCTCCAGGTTCACCTGGCGGGAGGAGAGGAAGTCCTCGTCCGACAGCGTCGGATAGCCGTCGAGGACGCCCTGGAGCGCGAGGCGCACCGAGTCCTCCACGAACCGCGGCTGGAGGTGCGCATGCTCGACGACGAACAGCTCGTCCGGCCGCTTGAGCAGCTCGTAGACGGGCGCGCTCATCGACGACTCGACGATCTCCCGGAGGTGCAGCGCGTTCACGCGCGTCTCGCTGCCCACGAACAGCGTGCCGCGGCCCCGCTGGTTGTGCGTCGCGAGCGGAACGAGCTCGAGGATGCGGTCGACGTCCCCCGCCGCGAAGCCCGCCTCGAGCAGCCGGTCGGCCGACCGCTCCCGCACGAGGCCCTGCGCGCACGGGCAGGCGTTGATCCCGAATGCCTCGACGCCGACGACCCGGCGGATGCCGTGCTCCGACGCCGCGGCGATGCCGATCAGTCCGAGCATCGCCTGGGTCGCGAGTCCCGTGACCGGCGTCTGCCGCTCGAAGGGGTACCTCGCGGTGATGCGCGCCTCGGCTCTCCCCGCCCCCTGGCGCTCGACGATCTCGCCGGCGATGTGCGCCGCGAGCTCCTCCACGAGGAAGGCCTCCTCGAGGACGATGTGCTCGATCACCTCCTCGAAGAGCTCGGGGAAGCGGGACATGTGGACGCCCTTCTGCGCCGAGTCGAGGTCGACGGTGCACTCGATCTCCGCGGCGATCAGCTTCTCGCTCCGGCCGTAGCGGATCCGCACCGCCTTCGAGACCCCGGTGACGCCCGCGCGGGACAGCCCGAGGCGGACATCGGGCTCGGATGCCTGAAGGTCCTGGCGAAAAACATCGCTGAGATCGGTCACTCCCACGGAATAATGGCGATCAGATCGAATCTGAGATCACGCGTGGCCGAGAAACCGACCTTCGCCCAGCTCGTTTCGCTCGCGTGTCATGACCTCAGGACGCCGCTCGCGACGGCCTCGGGGTTCACGCACACGCTCGAGCGCCTCGACGTCCTCGAGGCGCCTGCCGACCGCTACGTCGAGATGATCGACGCCGCCTCGAAGCAGATGGCCCAGCTGCTCGACCTGCTCGGCGCGGCCGCCCGGATCGAGGCCGGGCGGTTCGAGTTCCAGGCGCGGGAGTCCGACTCGCGGGAGCTCGCCGACGCGGCCGCAGCGCAGCTCGAACAGGGGCGCGCGACCGCGGACGGCGCGGGAGCGCCCGTGAGCCTCGACTCGAACTGGGCCCACACCGCCCTGGCGGCGCTCGGGGAATGCGTCCGCCGCCACGGTGCTCTCGACCGGGTGACGTTCGCCGTCGACGGCCCCGCGGTCTCGATCGGCCCTGTGGCCGAGGGAGTCGGCCGGATCGCGGTCGGCGACGATCTGAAGGACTTCGGTGCCGCCGTCGGGACCCGCGTGCTCACCGCGATGGGCGCCGAGATCGAGGCGGACGCCGAGCGGCTTGTCGTCCGCCTCCCGCAGCTGGCGTAACGAGGCGGCGTACTTCGCCGGCCCCGGCGGCAACGTTCTTGCCGTCGCTTCGCCGAAAGTCTCACGACTTTCGGCGACCCAATGAAGCCGGGTCTCGGCTGACGCCGAGACGCGGCCGACCCGGCCTCTGGCCCTTCCTCGACCACGGTCGGCACGTGAGCGGTGCGGGCTCAGCCCGCCCCGCGGCGCTGATTGAGCGCAAGAGGCGCGAGAGTCTTCGGTCCTTGAGCAGCCGACCGCCCGTTTGGCAGGTCGGGC
>DASTWB010000021.1:0-6176 GCA_035758725.1 Gaiellaceae bacterium | reverse complement strand
CGGCCACGATGCTCAACCAGTCGAAGACGGCCCACCAGGCGGAGATCGACGCCGCGGCCGAGACGATCGACTTCTTCCGCTTCAACGTGGAGTTCATGCTCCGGATCTACGAGGAGCAGCCGATCTCGTCGTCCGGGACCTGGAACCGGATGGAGTACCGGCCGCTCGAGGGCTTCGTCTTCGCGGTCACGCCGTTCAACTTCACGGCGATCGGCGCGAACCTTCCCAGCTCGGCCGCGCTCATGGGCAACACCGTCGTGTGGAAGCCGGCCACGACGGCCGCCTTCTCCGCGTACTGGGTCATGCGGCTGTTCGAGGAAGCGGGCCTCCCGCCCGGCGTCATCAACCTCGTCTACGGCTCGGGTGCCGAGGTCGGCGACGCGGCGCTCGCCAGCGAGCACCTGGCCGGCGTCCACTTCACCGGCTCGACGCCGGTCTTCCAGGGCATGTGGAAGACGATCGGCGAGAACATCGCGAACTACCGGAACTACCCGCGGATCGTCGGCGAGACCGGCGGGAAGGACTTCATCGTCGCGCACCCCTCGGCGAACGTCGACGCCGTCGCGACCGCCATCCTGCGCGGGTCGTTCGAGTACCAGGGGCAGAAGTGCTCGGCGGCCTCGCGGATCTACGCGCCGTCGAACATGTGGCCCGAGCTGCGGGACCGGCTCGTGAAGGAGGTCTCGTCGATCCGGATGGGTGACGTCTCCGACTTCACGAACTACATGGGCGCGGTCATCGACGAGAAGGCGTGGCGCGGCCACAAGGAGGCGATCGACTCGGCGTCCGAGCATGCCGCCGAGGTCGTCGTCGGCGGCGGCGCGGACGACAGCGAGGGCTACTTCATCCAGCCGACAGTGCTGGAGACGCGGGACCCGGCGTCGCGCCTGATGCGCGAGGAGCTCTTCGGCCCGATCGTCACCACCTACGTCTATCCCGAGAACAAGTGGGACGAGACGCTCGAGCTCGTCGACGACAACCCGTACGCGCTCACCGGGGCCGTGTTCTCCGAAGACCGCGCGGCGATCGACCAGGCCGAGGAGCGGCTGCGCTACACGGCCGGCAACTTCTACGTCAACGACAAGCCGACCGGCGCGATCGTCGGGCAGCAGCCCTTCGGCGGGTCGCGCGGGTCGGGGACGAACGACAAGGCCGGCTCGATGTGGAACCTGATCCGCTGGGTCAGCCCGCGGACGATCAAGGAGACGTTCGTCCCGCCGCGGGACTACCGCTACCCGTTCATGGCGCCCGACTCGACCGACGGCTCGGGCCCGGCCGACCGGCCTTAACGAAGCGGCAACAACCGTCCTGCCTGCGAGGCGTCTGAAGTGACGATGGGCCGCCCGGTCGTCCTGGTCACTGCGGCGGCCCTCCTCCCCTTTACGGCGGCGGCCGGGGCGGCGCAGATCACCGGCTCGCCGCGGTCCGACTTCCTCCGCGGCGGCCCCTCGGCCGACCGGATCGACGCGCGAGGCGGGAACGACAGGGTCAAGGTGGACGGCGGGGGCCGCGACACCGTTCGCTGCGGGCCCGGCCGGTTCGACCTCGTCAACGCAGACCTGGCCGACCGGGTCGCGTCCGACTGCGAGACCGTCGCCCGCGTGATCGCGCGAGATCCCCACACGAGCCCGGCGCAGCATTCGACGATCGCCGAGCCGGATAGCTTCGCGTGGGGCCGGACGGTCGTCGCGGCGTTCCAGGTCGGGCGGTTCCGGAACGGTGGTGCGGTGACGACCGGCTGGGCGACCTCCGGGGACGCCGGCCGCACGTGGCGCACCGGTCTTCTCCCCGCGCTCACCGTCGGCTCGCGTCCGGCCGGTCGCTGGCAACGGGCGAGCGATCCGGTCGTCGCGTACGACGCCGCGCACGGCACGTGGCTGATCGCGTCACTCGTGTTCTCGCCCGGCGACGCAGCCGCGGTCGTCGTCAGCCGTTCCCGGGACGGCCTCACGTGGGACCCGCCGACGACGGTCGTCGAGGCGCCGTACCGGCCCGACCTGTTGCTCGACAAGGAGTGGATCGTCTGCGACAACGGCGCGTCGAGCCCGCACCGCGGCAGCTGTTACGTCACGTACAGCGATTTCCGCCCGCTGCGTCTCGAGTTCCAGACGTCGGTGGACGGCGGCCTGACCTGGGGACCGCAGGTGTCCGCACCCGGGGATGCCGGGCGGCCGTCGATCATGGGGCGGTGGGCGCCCGCGCCCCAGCCGGTCGTCCAGCCGGACGGCGACCTGATCGTCCCCTACTACGACGAGGACCGCGTGTCGTCCGTGCGCTCGGCGGACGGCGGGCAGTCGTTCTCGGCACCGACGCCGGTGTCGTTCACCGATTTCAAGCCGACGCCGGGGCTCCGCGCCGCGCCGCTTCCCAGCGCCGAGGTCGACGGCGCCGGCAACGTCTACGTCGTCTGGCCGGACTGCACCCGGCACCCCTCGTGCGGCGTCGACGACCTGCTGATCTCGCGGTCGACGGACGGCATCCGGTGGTCAGGGGCGACCCGGATCCCAACGTGGCCTCTGGCCTCAGGCGCGGACTACGTCCTGCCGGGGATCGGCGCCGACCCGACCCGCGCCGGGCGAATCGCCGTCGCCTACTACGTCTTCCGTGGCGGATCGATCCTCGAGGCGGCGTCGATCACGTCGCCGGACGGCGGCCGCACCTGGCGCCCGCCGCGCCGCCTGAGCGCGCAGCCCATGCGGCTCGGCTGGATCGCACAGGCGGGCGGCGCGATGGTCGGGGACTACATCTCGACCTCGTGGACCGGCGGCCGGGCGGTCTCCGTCTTCGCGCTCGCCTCGCCCCGGACGGGACGCTTCGACCAACCGCTCTTCGCCGCCGCGATCCGGCCCTAGGCCCGGCCGGCCTTGTGCAGCTGCGCATAGATCTGGCGCGCCGTCTTCGCCGGGATGCCGGGGACGCCCTCCAGCTCCTCCTGCGACGCGGCGAGGAACTGCTCCGCCGAGCCGAAGTGCGTGAGCAGCGCGCGCCGGCGCGCCGGGCCAACGCCCGGCAGGGTGTCGAAGATCGACTCCCGCGCCTTGGCGTCGCGCCGCTGCCGGTGGAAGCCGAGGGCGAAGCGGTGTGCCTCGTCCCGAACACGCTGGAGAAGCTGCAAACCGGGTGAGTGCCGCTCCAGGCGGATCGGGTCCGGCCGGTCGGGGACGAAGACCTCCTCCGCACGCTTCGCGAGCGAGATCACGGCGACGCGGGGAAGGTCGTAGGCCTGCATCGCCTGGATCGCCGCGGACAGCTGTCCCTTGCCTCCGTCGATGACCAGCAGGTTCGGCGGGGCGGCGAACCCGTCGTCGTACGCCTCCTCGGTGCCGACTCCCAGCCGCGCGAACCGCCGCGAGACGGCCTCGGCGAGCGCCGCGTAGTCGTCCTGCCCGTCGACGTCCCGGATCCCGAACTTCCGGTAGTGGGCCTTCTTGGGCGCACCGTCCTGGAAGACGACCATCGAGGCGACCGGCGAGCTCTCCTGGATGTTCGAGACGTCGAAGCACTCGATCCGCAGCGGGAGGCTCTCCAGGTTCAGGACCTCGCGGAGCTCCTCGAGCGCCTCGACCCGGCGCAGGCGGGACTGCTCCTGCTTCGCCGTGTCCGCCTCCAGCGCGAGCTTGGCGTTCTGGTCGGCGAGCTCCTGCAGCCGCCGCTTCTCGCCGCGCTCGGCGGGCCGCACCTCCACGCGTGACCCTCGCCGCTCGGAGAGAAACTCGGCGAGCGCGGCCGTGTCCCCCACCTCGCCCGGGACGATGATCTGCGGCGGGATCGACGGCGCCGAGCCGTAGTACTCGAGGACGAAGGCCTCCAGCACGGACTCCACGTCCTGCCCCTCGACGTTCTCGAGGTGGAACGCGTAGCGGTCGACCATCTTCCCGTCCCGCAGCGGGAAGACCTGCACAGCCGCACGGTTCCCCTCGATCGCGATCCCGACGACGTCGACGGTGCCGACCGCGCGCTTGTCCGCGGCCTGCCGCTCTGCCAGGTGGCGGACGGAGAAGAGCCGGTTCCGGAAGCGCGCCGCCTCCTCGAAGCGCTCGTCGTCCGCGGCCTCCTTCATCCGGCGCTCGAGCTCGCGGATGATCGGCCTCGTCTCCCCCGAGAGGAACTCGATCACGCCGTCGATGACCCTGCCGTACTCCTCCTGCGAGATGTATCCCACGCACGGCGCATAACAGCGATCGATGTGGAAGTCGAGGCAGGGGATCCCCGAGTGGCGGCCCGGCTTGGGCCCCTCGCAGGGCCGAAAGCGGAAGACGCGGTTCAGGACGTCGAGCGTCTCCCGCACCTTCTTGGCGTTCGCGTACGGGCCGAAGTAGACGACGCCGCGGCGGTGCCGCTCGCGCGTGAACATCACGCGCGGGTAGTCGTCGTCCACCGTGACCGCGATGTACGGAAACGACTTGTCGTCCCGCAGGCGCACGTTGTACGGCGGCCGGTGGCGCTTGACGAGGTTCTGCTCGAGGTGGAGGGCCTCGACCTCCGTGCCGGTGACGATCACCTCGAGGTCGGCGATGCGGCTGACCATCCCGGCGATCCCCGACCGTGTGTCCCCGCTCTGCTGGAAGTAGCTGCGGACGCGCGAGCGGAGCGACTTCGCCTTGCCGACGTAGAGGATCTTCTCGCCCGCGTCGCGGAACAGGTAGACCCCCGGCTTCGCCGGGAGCTGCTTGAGCTTGGGCTCGAGAGACGGGGCCACGCGAGGCAATGTAGCCTCGCGATCCCGTGTGGAAATGGGGTCTCCTCGGGTTCCTCGCGCTCGCCCTCCTCGCCGCCGCCGGCGGCGGCTGCGGACCGCTGGGGAGCGGGGACAGCCGTCGCTTCGACGTGGGCGTCTGGGAGTACTTCGTCCGCGATCCCGACGCCCAGGAGGCACGCAAGCGAATGGAGGAGGTGACCGCAGCCGGCTTCGGCGCCGTGATCACCAACTCGTTCTGGGAGCCGGGCAGGAGTGAGCCGTCCGCCGAGGAGCTCACCGAGCTGCAGAACGCCGGTGAGGCAGCGAAGGCGGCCGACGTTCGCCCGCTGCTGATCGTCCAGAGCCCGGGGAGCCAGACGACGCCGAACACGCCCGACCTTCGCCGTGAGTTCACCGCCTACGCCGCGTCTCTCGCGCGGCAGCTCCCGCAGTTCCGGGACTTCATCATCGGCAACGAGCCGAACCTGAACCGCTTCTGGCTCCCCCAGTTCGGCCCCGACGGCGAGAACGTCGCCGCCCGCGACTACCTGGCGCTCCTCTCCGAGAGCTACGACGCGCTGAAGGAGGTCTCGGACGAGATCCGCGTCATCGGCGGCGCGCTCGCGCCACGGGGCGGAGACGAGCCCGGCACCGGCCGCGATACACATTCGCCGACGACCTTCATCCGCGACCTGGGGCGCTTCTACCGCGAGAGCGGCCGGGACAAGCCGGTGATGGACGCCCTCGCCCACCATCCCTACCTCGAGCGCTCGGAGGTCCCGCCCGACTTCGCCCACCCGAACTCGACGACGATCTCGCTCGCGGACTACGACAAGCTCGTGGAGCTCCTCGGCGAGGCGTTCGACGGGACGGCGCAGGAGGGCAGCGAGCTCCCGATCCTGTACACGGAGTTCGGCGTCCAGACCACGATCCCGGAGGAGAAGCTCGACCTCTACACCAACCGGGACTCTCCCGCGGCCAAGGACGCCGTGCCCGAGACGACGCAGGCCGAGTACTACCGCCAGGCGTTCGAGCTCGCGTGCAGCCAGCCGACGGTCGAGGGGCTGTACGTCTTCCACGTCTGGGACGAGCCCGACCTGCTCGGCTGGCAGTCGGGCCTGTACTACGCGGACCGGACGCCGAAGTCGAGCCTGGACGCGCTCGCCGATCTACCATCGTGTCGGTGAGCGGTCAGTACGTCGCGTACCAGTTCTTCCGCGTCGACCCGGCGTGGCGCCGGCTTCCCGTCGAGGAGCGCATCGCCGGAAAGGACGCGTTCGCCGAGGTTGTCGAGGATTGGGCCGGTCGCATGGACGCGCTCCGCGCCTACTCCGTCTCGGGAGTGCGCCCGGACTCTGACTTCTTCCTCTGGAAGATCACCCAGCGGTACGAGGACCTCGGCGAGCTCGGGGCGGCCCTGAACGGCACGCCGCTGGCCGCGTGGCTCGAGACGCCGTACTCGTACCTCGCGACCACGAAGGCCTCGCAGTACACGGCC
>DASTWB010000176.1:0-4424 GCA_035758725.1 Gaiellaceae bacterium | reverse complement strand
GTGTCCTCGCAGAGGACGACGCCGGCGCTTCGGAGCTCCTCGAGGACACGGAGCGTGACGTCGTCGAGGTTCCCGATCGGCGTCGCGCAGACGGCGAGCGGCACGGCTAGTGCCCCTTCAGGTAATGCTGCCCCACTTCTGGGTCGCGAGCACCAAGCCAGAGGCCGCACTCGGACGAGGCAAGGCTGGAGAGCCTTGGTGAGGAGGAGGGTGGACTCTGGCGCCGCGTGATCGCGGGCCAGAAGCAGGTGTGTATTGCCTGGAGGGGCACCTAGTTCAGCAGGTTCTCTGCGACCCGCTCGAGGCCTACCGAGCGCGATCCCTTGACGAGCACGACGTCGCCGGGTTCCAGGTGCTCCGCGACGCGCTCCGCCGCCTCGTCGGGGCCGGGCACCCATTCGCCGGCGCCGTAGTCACGGGCGAGCTCCCCCACGGCGATGACGTGGTCGATCCCCTGCTCCTCCAGGAGGCGCCCCACCTCCTCGTGATACCGCCGGGACTCCGAGCCGAGCTCGGCCATGCCGCCGAGAACCGCGAGCCTGCGTCCGCCGTTCGCCCGGGCCGCCAGATCCCGAAGGGCGGCCGCCATCGAGGCCGGGTTCGCGTTCCAGCAGTCGTTGACGAGGACGGCGCCGCCCGGGAGGGGGACGTCCTCGCCGCGAAGCCGGGACAGCTCGATCTCGCCGGCGCCCGCATCGATCCGGTCGAGCGGCAGGCCGAGAGCGTGGTAGACGGCGACCGCCACGACGGCGTTCTCGGCCTGGTGATCCGCGCGAAGCGGCAGCGCGAGCTCGACCTGCACGCCGAACACCTCCACGCGCAGCCGGCCGTCCACGAACGAGAGCAGCCGGACATCCTCCCCGACGCGGATCACCCTGAGGTCTGCGCGGAGATACGGGTCGAGGTCGCGGACGCCGGCAGGAACGACGGCAGCCGCTCCCTCCGGCAGCGCCTCCAGCAGCTCGCCCTTCGCCTTCGCCACGCCTGCCACGGACTCGACGAACTCGAGGTGCACGGGGCCGATCGACGTGATCGCGCCGAGCGTGGGAGCGGCGATCTCGCAGAGCTCCCGGATCTGGCCGAACCCGCGCATCGCCAGCTCCGCGACGAGGATCTCCGTGTCCTCCTCCAGCCGGGCGAGCGTCAGGGGGACGCCGAGCTCGGCGTTGAAGCTCGCCTCGGCGGCGACGATCCTCCGGTGCGGGCGGAGCAGCCCGGCGAGGATGTCCTTCGTCGACGTCTTCCCCGTCGAGCCGGTGATCCCGACGACCTCCGCGTTGCTGCGACCGCGCACCGATCGGCCGATTGCGGCCAGCGCGGCGAAGGCATCGTCCGGAACGAGGATCGCGGCGGCGCCTGCGCCGCGCGCATCGTCGAGGTGCTCCACGCCGCCGCGGATCGCCACGAAGAGGTCGCCGGGGCTTACGCGCCGGGAGTCGATCTGGACGCCGGTGACCTCGTCGGCCGTCGCCTCGAGGCGGCCGAGGCCCTCCAGCTCGGAGACGGGAAGCGGGATCACGCGGGCGCTCCCAGCCGGCGGAGGGCGTCGCGCGCGACCTCGCGGTCGTCGAACGGGATCTTCCGGTCGGCGAACTCCTGGCCCTGCTCGTGGCCCTTGCCGGCGATGACGACGACGTCCTGCTCGCCGGCCTGCTCGATCGCCTTCGCGATCGCCGCGCGGCGGTCGGGCTCCACCTGCACGTCCTCCGAGATCCCCGCGAGGATCTCGTCGATGATCGCGAGCGGATCCTCGCTCCTCGGGTTGTCGGAGGTGACGATCGGGACGTCCGCCAGCTCGCTCGCGATGCGGCCCATCTCGGGCCGCTTGCCGCGGTCGCGGTCGCCGCCGCAGCCGAAGACGCAGATGAGCCGGCCCGCCGTGAGCTCGCGCGCCGTGCGGAGGACGTTCGCGAGCGAATCGGGTGTGTGGGCGTAGTCGACGACGACCGTGAACGGCTGCCCCTCGTCGACCGTCTCGAATCTTCCCGGAACCCTCGGCGCGCGCGCGACACCTCCCTCGATCGCGCTCTCCGGAACGCCAAGGAGCAGGGACAGGGCGACGGCCGCGAGCGTGTTCTCCTGGTTGAAGCGGCCGCGCAGAGGGCTCGTTCCGGGCGCCTCGTGTACGTCGGCATCGCCCGACAGCCCGTAGGTGATGAGCGGCGCGCGGCCGAGCCGGCGGAGCTCCTCCGCCAGCCGCCGCCCCCACTCGTCGCCCACGTTGACGGCCGCCGCCGGCGCCGGCTCGTGCTCGGTGAAGAGGCGTCGCTTGGCCTCGTAGTACTGGTCCATCGAGCCGTGGAAGTCGAGGTGATCCTGGGTCAGGTTCGTGAACGCCAGGGCGTCGAACCTGACGCGCTCCAGCCGGCCGAGCTCCGAGCCGTGCGACGTCGCCTCCATCGCGACGCTCCGGTCCCCGGCTTCGAGCATGTCCCGGAACGTGCGCTGGAGGTCGATCGCCTCCGGGGTCGTCCGGACCGCCGGCCGCGCCTCCCCGCCGACGCGGGACTCGATCGTCCCGATCAGGCCCGGCCGCATGCCCGCCGCGTCGAGGATCGAGTGGAGCAGGTACGCCGTCGTCGTCTTGCCGTTCGTGCCGGTGACGCCGGCGACGACGAGCTCCTCGGTCGGACGGTCGAAGAACTCGTCGGCGACGACCGGCATCGCAGCCCGGGCCGAGCCGACGATCAGCTGCGGAACGCCCAGCTCGAGCGGCCGTTCGACGACCAGCGCCGCCGCGCCTCGCTCGACCGCCTCTCCGGCCAGGTCGTGCCGGTCGACCCGCTCACCCGGGACGCAGAAGAAAAGCGCGCCCGGGCGAACCTCACGCGTGTCGTACGCGAGGTCGGTGATGTCTGTCGGAGCGCCCCCGCGGACCTCCAGAGGTCCGAGCGCGGTGATCAGCCGCTCGAGATCCACGATCGGCAAGGAGGCTAGCGGAGCGGCCCGTCAGGACGGCGCGTCGGGCGGGATCTCGAGGTACTGGAGCGCGAAGCGGGCGATCTGCTGGAACGCCGGCGCGGCGACGGTCCCGCCCCAGATCGTGCTCGGCTCGTCGATCGTCACCAGGATCACGAGCCGTGGGTCGCTGGCCGGCACCGTGCCCACGAACGACGCGACGTACTTGGACGTCGAGTACCCGCCGCGGGGGTCCGGCTTGGCGGCCGTCCCCGTCTTCCCGGCCACCTGGTAGCCCTCGACCGCCGCCTCGGTGCCGGTGCCCTCGAGGACGACGTCGCGCATCATCGCCATCAGCTGGTCGGAGACGGCGCGGGAGATCACGCGCCGCTTCCTGACTCGGCTGTTCATGACGAGGTGCGGCTGCCTCCAGACCCCGCCGTTCGCCACCGCCGCGTAGGCGGCCGCCATCTGCACGGGCGTGACGGCGATCCCGTGGCCGATGGGAAGGGTCCCGATCGTCGAGCCGGACCAGTAGCTCGGCAGGATGCCCTGCGTCTCGCCGGGGAAGTCGATGCCCGTCTTCTTCCCGAACCCGAAGCGGCCGAGCCACGCGGTCAGGCGCTCGCGGCCGAGCAGCTGCGCCAGCGTGATCGTTCCGATGTTCGACGACTGCGCCAGGATCTCGGCGACCGTCATCCGCTCGGTCCGCGTCCTGTGCGCCTCGTGGATCACGCGGTCGGCCACGTGGATCTTCGGCGCCAGCGTAAACGCGGTCGTCGGGGTCACGAGCCCCTCCGAGAGCGCGCCGGCGACGGTCACCACCTTCAGCGTCGAGCCCGGCTCGTAGGTGTCGGTCACCGCCCGGTTCCGCTGGATCTCCCTGGAGGTCTGCGGATAGCGGTTCGCGTCGAACCCGGGGTCGACGGCCAGCGCGAGCACCTGGCCGCTGTGCGGGTCGAGCACCACGGCGGTCCCGGCGAGCGCGCCCCATTTCCGAACTGTCGCCTGCAGGACAGACTCGGCGTTCGCCTGCAGCGTCGCGTCGAGCGTGAGCCGGACGTCGCGACCCTCCACCGCCGGCGTCGCCTGGATGACGTCCAGCGCGCGGCCGAACGGATCGCGGACGATGGTCTCGCGTCCAGGGCGACCGGCGAGCGTCTCGTCGAGCGCCAGCTCGAGGCCGGACAGACCCTTGTTGTCGACCCCGGCATAGCCCAGCACGTGCGCCGCCACCGGTCCTTGTGGATACACACGGCGCTCCTCCGAGTAGAAGCCTAGGCCCTGGATGCCCTTGCGCTCGAGCGCGTCCGCACGCTTCGGATCCGCCTTCCGGGCGACGTAGACGAACCCGCGCGACCGGTCCGCGAGCGGCCCGTAGAGGCTGTCCGGGTCGACGTGGAGCGTCCGGCCCGCGGCGAGGGCGGCAGCCTGCGGGTTCGCGACGTGCTTCGGGTTGGCGTACACGGTCGTGGCCCGCCGGCCGATCGCCAGGCGGACGCCGTTGCGGTCGACCATCGAGCCCC
>DASTWB010000082.1:0-5274 GCA_035758725.1 Gaiellaceae bacterium | reverse complement strand
TTCGACCTTCCGGGCGTCGACGGCCGCAACCACACGCTCGACGACTATGCCGACGCACCGATCCTGGCGGTCGTCTGGTCGTGCAACCACTGCCCGTACGTGATCGCCTGGGAAGGGCGGATGAAGGCGCTCCAGGAGGAGTACGGGGACCGCGGCTTCCGCCTCGTCGCCATCAGTTCCAACGACGCGGAGAACTACCCGGCCGACTCGTTCGAGGCGATGCGGGCGCGGGCCCGGGAGCAGGGCTTCAACTTCGACTACCTGTACGACGAGGACCAGTCCGTCGCGCGGGCGTACGGGCCCGAGAGGACCCCGGAGGTGTTCCTGTTCGACCGCAACCGCCGGCTCGTCTACCACGGCGCGATCGACGACAACCGCGAGGAGGACGCCGTCGGCGAGCGCTACCTGCGGGACGCGATCGAGGCGCTGCTCGCCGGTGAGGATCCCCCGGTCAGCGAGACGCCACCGGTCGGGTGCTCCGTCAAGTGGAAGGCGTAGCCGCCCGTCGCCACAGGTGGTCTTGATTCAGGCGCACCCGGCCTCCTCCCCGCTGCGAGCGTACTGAGAACGCGCGCACCCGTGTGAGACGCGTCCGTCACGAATCCGTGCCGGCCGCCCGGCCGCGCCGGACGAGCTCGAGCGCCTCGTCGCGCGTCGAGATCGTCCCTGCCGCGCGCTCCTCGGCGATCCGCCCCAGCCACTCTCCGATCTCCGGCCCCGGGGCCAGGCCGAGCTCGTCCCCGCGAACGAGCGGCTCCGCCGGCTCGCTCGCCCGCGCCGCCTCGACCGCCCGCTCCAGGTCGGCGCCTCCACCGGCGAACCGGGCCGCATCCACGGCCCACGGCTCCGTCGCCCGCCGAAATCGATGGATCGCACGCGGCGAGTGCTCCGCCGGAGGGACCGCGCGCAGCAGCACCCGCGCGTAGCGCCGAAGCTCGTTCGAGACGGGCAGCCGGCCGAGCCCTTCGCCGAAGACGGCGACGAGCCGCAGCTCGGCCGTCGTCTCGCCGATCGCTCGAAGCCTGTCGAGGGCGCCGCCGAGCGGCGCGAGCAGCCCGACCTCGTCCAGCCGCTCGAAGCCGGCCTCGCTGAGGCGGACGAGCTCGCCGAGGATGCGTTCCCCGGCGGGACGAGTCACCAGCCCGGCGTTGGCCCGGACGAGCCGCTCCGTCTCCGCGTCGAGCCGGAAGCCCAGCTCGTCCTCGAGGCGCACGGCGCGAAGCAACCGGAGCGGGTCGTCCCGGAAGATCCCCGGAGCGACGGCCCGAAGCACCTTCCGGTCGAGGTCGGGCAGGCCGCCGAAGGGGTCCACCGGCTCGCCGCCGGCGAGGGGCCTGGCGATGGCGTTGATCGTGAAGTCCCGGGTGGCGAGGTCGTCGTGGATCCCGTCCGGAACCGGCGTGAAGTCGACCGTCCGGTCGCCCGAGAGCGCCACCCGCCAGGCGCCGTGCCGCTCGGAGAGCGGAAAGGGCGCGCCCTCCGAGCGGCGCGCGTAGCGCCGGGCGGCTTGCTCCGGCTCGCGGCAGGCGATGTCGAGGTCGACCACCGGCCGGCCGAGCACCTCGTCCCGAACGGCCCCGCCGACGATCCATGCGTCCTCCCCGGCCAGCACCTCCCGGGCCCGTTCAAGCATCGATCACCGTTCGCCGGGCCCGAGCCGTGCCGGACTCGATCCGGGAGACGAGCTCGTAGTTGATCGTGTCCGCGACCCGCGCGTGGTCCTCGACCAGCACGCCGTCGCCGATCAGCGTCACCGGCGTGTCGACGGGCACCTCACCGTCGAGCTGCACCGCGATCGCATCCATCGAGACCGTGCCGACGACCCTGCAGCGCTTCGTGCCGACCACGATTTCCGTCCCCGTCATGTCCCGCCGGAACCCGTCCGCGTAGCCGACGGGCACCACGCCGATCCAGGTGTCCTGCTCCGCGACGAACCGACGGCCGTACCCGCTGCTCTCCCCCGCCCGCAGGTGCTTCACCTGCGCGATCCGGCTCTCCCAGCGCAGGGCAGGCTCCAGGCCGTCGTCCGAGGGCGCTCCGCCGAACGGCGAGAGCCCGTAGAGAGCGATCCCGCAGCGGGCGGCGTCGAAGCGCGACTCCGGGATCCGCAGTGCCGCTGCGCTGTTCGCGGCGTGACGGACGAGGTTGGCGTGCGGCCGGGTCGCCTCCTCGAAGCGTGCGATCTGAGCCCCTGCGAAGTCGGGATCGCTGTCCGCAGTGGCGAGATGCGTCATCAGCCCGACGACGTCGGCAGACGGCTCCGGCAGCTCGCCGAGGCCCCACCGCCCCATTCCCGTGTCGAGCTTCAGATGGGCGCGGACGCCCTCGGGGACCGGCAGGTCCCAGACGGCCAGATCCAGCTCCGCCGCACGGGCGAGGGCGATCTCACGGCCCGCCGAAGGGCCCATCACCAGGATCCGGACGCCCTGGAACTCGCCGCGAAGCTCGAGTCCTTCCGCGACCGTCGCGACGCACAGCGCCGTCGCGCCCTCGGCCAGCACCGCGCCGGCGACGTCGGCGGCGCCGTGGCCGTACCCGTCCGCCTTCACGACCGCCCAGAGCTCAGAGCCCTCGAGCGCCTCCATCAGGCGGCGGGTGTTCCGCCGCACGGCGCCGAGGTCGATCGTGAGCTCGGATCTATGCATCCAGCACGCGCGGGACGGCGTCGAGGAGATCACCGGCCATGAGGCCGGACCGCCGGCCGGATGCGGCCACGGCGTCCGTGTGGACACGGACGGCGGTAGCCGCGGCGAGCCGCGCGTCCATCCCCTTCGCCAGGAACGCCGCGACGACGCCGGTGAGGACGTCTCCGGTTCCGGCCGTCGCGAGGGGAGCCGCCCCGCCCGCGACCAGAGGGCCTTCGCCCGGCGCGCCGACGAGCGTCCCCTCACCTTTCAGGACGACGACGCAGCCGAAGCGGTCCACGGCCCGGCGGAGCGCCTCCAGGCGGTGGGCGTCCACCCACGACGCCTCCTCGCCGAGGAGGCGGCCGAGCTCGCCCGAGTGAGGCGTCAGGACCGTCCCCGCCTCCCGCGAGAAGGGCTCGAGGCCGAAGAGAGCGTCGGCGTCGACGACCGCCGGCAGGTCGGTCTCCTCGAGCAGCCGCCGCACGAGCTCCCCCCGCTCCCTGCCGAGGCCGGGGCCGATCGCAAGCGCGCTTGCGCGCTCCACCGCGTCCCACACGTCGTCGAGCGGACGCTTGACCGCCTCCCTGAGCCGCGTCTCGATCACCGGCAGCGACTCCGGAGGCGCCGCGACGGCCACGTAGCCGGCGTCCGACCGGAACGCAGCCTCGGCGGTCAGCGTCACCGCTCCGGTCATCCCGGGGGAGCCGCCCACGATGAGGACCGACCCGGCGGTGTACTTCGTGTCGCCCGGACGGCGACGCGGGACGAGCTGGACGATCTCGGGCAGTACGCGCGCGGACTCGGTCGGCCCATGCTCGAGCCCGATGTCCGCGACGACGACCTCGCCCGTGCGGAAGCGACCGGGCGCGACCTCGTGACCCGCCTTCCGCCCGTGAAACGTGACGGTGAGAAGGGCCTCGATCGCGTCGCCCGGCACCTCTCCGGTCGAGGCGTCCACGCCGGAGGGGATGTCGACCGCCACGATCGGCCTCCCCGACTCGTTCATCGCCCTGATCTGGGCAGCCGCGTCGTCGCGCGGCGGCGGACGGAAGCCGGTTCCGAAGAGCGCGTCGAGCACGACGTCCGCCTCGGCGAGCGAGCGCTCCTCCCAGCCGGCGGCGCGGAGGAGCTCTGCCGCGATCCGGCCGTCACCCCCGTTCGCGCCGCCGCCGCAGACCGCAGCGAACGAGCGGCCGCCGGGGAAGCGCCGCAGCACCTCGTCCGCGACGGCGGCCCCCGCCCGCTGCATCAGCTGCTCGACGTCGTGCCCCTCCTCCGCCGCCCGCATCTCGGCCGCGGTGTAGAGCGGCTCAAGCATTCGGCTCGGCCACCACACAGACCGCGCTCGCGAGCTCCCGCGAGTGCGACATCGAGAGGTCGATCGGGCCCGCCTCGACACGCTCCGCCCACCGCGCCGCCCGGCCGGAGAGGGTGACCGACGGCTTCGGCCGTCCGGCGATCTCGATGTCCCGCCAGGCGAACAGCCGTGCCACCCCCAGGCCGAGCGCCTTCCCGACGGCCTCCTTGCCGGCGAACCTCGCGGCGTAGTGCTGCGCGGGATTCCTCCGGCCGTCGCAGTAGGCCTGCTCCGCCTCGGTGAAGCAGCGGTCACGGAAGCCCTCGTACCGCTCGAGTGCCTCGCGGATCCGGTCGATCTCGATCATGTCGACGCCGACCCGCGTCATGCCTCTTCGAGCCAGCTGGGGAAGTCGGCGATCGACGAGAGGATCACGTCAGGCCTGGTCCGCCCACGCTCGACCGCGTCCGGCCGGAACTTCCCGGTGCGGACGAGCGCGGTCTTCAGCCCGTGCTTCTGCGCGCCCGCGACATCGGCTTCGATGTCGTCGCCGACCATCCACGTCAGCTCGGCGTCGGCATCGAGCGCCTCGAGCGCGGCGGTGAAGTAGGGCGCGCTCGGCTTTCCCACCACGGTCGCCTCCACGTCGGCTGCGTACTCGAGCCCGGCGACGAAGCAGCCGGAGTCGAGCAGCGGGCCGCGCGAGGTCTGCCACCACCTGTTCTTGTGGAGGCAGTACAGCTCCGCGCCCAGCTCGAGCTCCGCGAAGGCGCGGGCGATGTTCATGTAGGAGAAGACCCTGTTCGTCTCCTCCGTCTCGTCGGCCCCGCCGACGAGGACGGCGTTCGCGTCCTCCCCGACGAGCTCCACGTCGCCGAGATCCTCGAGGACGGCCGCCATGGTCAGCGCCAGCACGCGCTTTCCCGCGAGCGCGCGCGCCGCCGCGACGCCCGTGGTCTGGAGCTCCTCCTCCTCGAGCTCGAAGCCCATCGCTCGAAGGCCCTCGACGAGCGACCGCCGCGACTGGGTCGTGCTGTTCGTCACGAACCGGAGCCTGTGCCCGTTCTCCCGAAGCCTGCTGACGGCCACCGCCGCGCCGCGGATCGGCTCCCCGGAGACGTGGAGGACGCCGTCGACGTCCAGGAGAATGGCGGCCATGGACGGCGAGTCTATTCAGGTGACGCGGACGGTCGCGATTCCCGTTGCCGAGATCGAGTTGCGCTTCTCGAGGTCGAGCGGGCCGGGCGGGCAGCACGCCCAGAAGTCCGAGACTCGGGTCGAGGCGATGTTCGACGTGGAGGGCTCGTCCGCCCTCAGCGACGCGCAGAAGGCGCGCGTCCTGCGGAAGGC
>DASTWB010000063.1:0-4883 GCA_035758725.1 Gaiellaceae bacterium | reverse complement strand
GCAGCAGCGCGAAGACCTCCAGCACGCGGGCGGGGCCGCGCAGAAAAGGCTGCTGGACGTCGGCCGCGCGGAACCGCTTGACCTGCGCCTCGACCCTCAGCGTCCCGTCGGGGCGCCGAACGGCGCACGCCCAGGCGTTCGGCCCGTGGACGAGCACGCCGTTGGCGAGCGCCATGCCGCCGAGTCTCACCTTCTCGCTCACGAGCCCGAGCGTAGCGACCCGATCCCGACTGCCGCGTGGCGGAGGAACTGAACTCCGAGCTCGAGATCCTCCACCTCGATCCGCTCGTCCGCCGAATGGATGAGCCGGGCGGCGACCTCGGCCTCCATCTTCCGCATCGGGAAGAACCCGTAGGCGACGGTTCCGAACGCCTCGCGCAGCCAGTGGCTGTCGGTGAAGCCGGAGAGCAGCATCGGGACGACCTGTGCGCCCGGCTCGAGCTCCGACACGAACGACTCGATCACGTCCCACAGCGGCGTCTCGAGCGGTGAGCGGGTGCCGCCCTGGCCCTCGATCCACTCGAGGTCGAACTGGGCGTCGCCCAGGTACGCGCGGAGTTGCGCCTCGACCTGCGCCTGCGTGCGCCCGGGCAGGATCCGGCAGTCAACGGTCACCTCGCAGCGCGACGGGATGACGTTCTTCTTCTGGGAGGCCACGATCTTCGTCGGCGCGACGGTGGTGCCGAGGAGCGGCTCGACGATGTCGCCGGCGAGCGGGTGGATCTCCCTCGCCGCCTCGACGGCGCGTTCGGGGCGTGGTGTGCCTCCGGTGACGGCCCGAAGGAACGCCTCGACCTCGGGACCGAGCTCCGGTCGATCCTGGAAGTAGCCGAGGCGCTCGACCAGCGGGGCAGCCTTGACGAGCGCGTTGTCGGCGATTCCCGGCCGGGACGCGTGGCCGCTGCGCCCGTTCACGCGCAGCAGGAACGGCGAGCTCATCTTCTCGGCCGTCGAGCAGACGTAGAACACGCGGCCGCCGAGGAGGAGCCGGTCGCCGGCGCCCTCGTTGACGCAGTACTCGGCGCGCACGGCGTCCGGGTGCGCCTGGCAGAGCCACTGGAGCCCGAACCCGACGCCCACCTCCTCGTCGGCGCACGCCGCGAAGAGCAGGTCGCCGCCCGGCTCGAAGCCCTCCCGGGCGAGGGACGCGATCGCCACCGCGCTCGCGGCGACCTGGCCCTTCATGTCGAGCGCCCCGCGCCCCCAGATCTGGCCGTCGCGAAGATCGCCCGACCACGGATCCAGCTCCCACTCCTCTGGGTCGGCGAGCACGGTGTCGGTGTGCGACAGGAGGACGAGCCGCGGTCCACCGCCCCTTCCCGGAATGCGCGCGACCAGGTTCGCCCGCTCGGGGACCTTCGCGAAGAGCTCCGACGCGACTCCGTGATCGCCGAGGTAGTCACGAAGCAGCTCCGCGGCCGCCGTCTCGTTGCCCGGCGGGTTCACGGTGTCGACGCGGATGAGCTCCTGGAGGAGCTCGGTGGCCTCCTGCCGCAGCGAGACGGTCGCCACTACCGGCGAGTCCCGACCGTCAGCAGGTAGGTGCGTGAGAACCGGATGCCGTCACCCGTCCGCGCACGCTCGTGCAGCTCGACGAACGCGGTGCGGAGGTCCTCGCGCCGCCCGTCGTCGAGCGAGTCGGCCAGTGTCTTCGTCGGCCCGAAGTCGCTCACCCAGATATCCCAGACCGCCTGCCCGGACTCCATCTCGAGTGTCGAGTCGAGCACGTCGAACTCGAGGTCGAAGTCGTCGCGCAGGAGCTCCGAGACGTACTCCTCACGGCCCCATTCGAACTGGTTCCCCGCGCCGTGGGGCATCGGAGGCTGGAACGGGCGCATGACCGCGAAGAAGTCCGCCACACCGGAATCCGGCGTCCAGGACGCGAGCGCGATCCGGCCGCCCCGCGCCGTCACCCGCGCGAGCTCCCGCGCGACGGCCGCGTGGTCGGGCGCGAACATGACGCCGCAGGTGGACGTCACACGGTCGAAGCCCCCGTCCGGAAGATCGAGCGCCTCGGCGTCGCCGACGCGGTAGTCGATGTCGAGTCCCTGCTCGTCCGCGCGACGCCTCGCGATCTCGATCAGCCCCGGCGCGAGGTCGACGCCCGTCACCTCGGCGCCGCTCGAAGCCACCAGCTCGGCGACCGCTCCGGTTCCACAGGCGAGATCGAGGAATCGCAACCCGGCCAAGGGCTCGAGCCGGTCGACCGCCTGCCGGTGGATGTCGGCGATCGTGTCGCTGACCGCCTGGTAGGGGCCGGCACTCCAGATGACCGCCTGACGCTGTTTGAGCTCCTCGAACGGCATGCTGCTCGTGATTCGGCGCGCTTCGCGCGGAGCATACTTTCCTGCCATGGGCGACCTGTTCTCGGACGCGGCGCGCGAGCGACTGCCGGAGGTCGCGCCGCTCGCCATGAGGCTTCGGCCGCAGCGGCTGGACGATTTCGTCGGCCAGGAACACGTTCTCGGCGAGCGGTCAGCGCTCCGGCTCGCGATCGCGCACGACCGCGTCGGGTCGATGATCCTCTACGGGCCGCCCGGAACCGGCAAGACGACCCTCGCCCGGATCGTCGCCCATCAGACCGGGTCCGTCTTCCGTGAGCTCTCCGCGGTCTCGGCGACGGTGTCGCAGGTCCGCGAGGTGATCGCCGGGGCGCGCGAGGAGCTCGGCGCTCAGGGCCGGCGGACGATCCTCTTCCTCGACGAGATCCACCGCTTCAACAAGGCACAGCAGGACGCGCTGCTGCCGGCGGTCGAGGAGGGGGTGCTCACCCTGATCGGCGCGACCACCGAGAACCCGTACTTCGAGGTCAACTCGGCGCTGCTTTCCCGTACGCAGATCTACGAGCTCGAGCCGCTCTCCGAGGAGGAGCTGCAGGTCGTGGTCAAGCGGGGCTCGGCCGAGCTCGGCGCGGACGTGCCGGAAGAGCTCGTCGCGCTCGTCGCGCTGCGCGCCGGCGGCGACGCCCGAAACGCGCTCAACATCCTCGAGCTCGCCGTGCAGACCGCGGCGGCCGAGGGCGGGCCTCTCTCACCCGAGCACGTCGAGGACGCGGCGCGGAAGCGACCGCTCGTCTACGACAAGGGCGGTGACGCGCACTACGACTTCATCTCGGCCTTCATCAAGTCGATGCGAGGCTCCGATCCCGACGCCTCCGTCTACTACCTCGCCGCGATGCTCGAGGGCGGTGAGGATCCGCGCTTCATCGCCCGGCGGATGGTCGTCCTCGCCTCCGAGGACATCGGTCTGGCCGACCCGCAGGCGCTCGTGGTCGCCGTCGCCGCCGCCCAGGCCGTGGAGCACGTCGGGCTCCCGGAGGCACAGCTGAACCTCGCGGAGGCCGCGATCTACCTCGCCCTCGCACCGAAGTCGAACGACGTCATCGTGGCGCTGCGCGACGCGCAGAAGGACGTGCGCGACCACGGCCACCTCCGCCCGCCCGACGCACTGAGGGACACCCACTACTACGGCGCGAAGAAGCTCGGCCGCGGCAAGGGCTACATCTACCCGCACTCCGACCCGCGCGGCTTCGAGGCCGACAACCTCCCCGACGAGTTGAAGGGGCGCCGCTACTATCGGCCGTCCGGTTCAGGCCAGGAGAAGGAGGACGGGGATGGCGGTTGAGCGCACAGCGACTGCGGAATGGCAGGGCGATCTCATGAGCGGCTCCGGCAAGGTCTCCACTGAGAGCGGCGTCGTGGACGGCGCCACGGTCAAGTGGAGCTCGCGCGCCGAGCAGGCGGACGAGAACACGAGCCCCGAGGAGCTCATCGCCGCCGCGCACGCCACCTGTGTCTTGATGGCGCTCGCCCACGCCCTCGCCCAGGCGGGAACGCCGGCGCAGCACCTCGAGA
This sequence comes from Gaiellaceae bacterium, assembly GCA_035758725.1. Classification (GTDB taxonomy): domain Bacteria; phylum Actinomycetota; class Thermoleophilia; order Gaiellales; family Gaiellaceae; genus JACDAN01. Next base: position 1,029 of record DASTWB010000063.1, on the reverse strand, counting down.
GCGAGGCGACCACGACCTTCGACAAGGTCGGAGACGGCTTCCAGATGACGACGATGCTCCTTCGTGTCCGCGGCCGGGTCGAAGGGCTCGACGAGGACGGCTTCCGTCAGGCCGCCGAGGGCGCGAAGGAGAACTGCCCGGTCTCCCAGGCGCTCAAGGGCAACGTCGACGTCTCGCTCGAGGCGACGCTCGCCTAGCCCGGGCTAGTCCGACCCGCGCCGGATCCGGCCCGCGAAGTACGTCCCGGCCTCGCCCATAGCCTCGTAGGCGACCGCTGCACGCTCGACGTCGTACGCCGTGCGGCGGAACTCGCCGTCCCCGTCCCACGTCATCCACGCCGCGCGCACGTCGCCGTCGAGCGGCATGCCGACGCTGCCGGGATTGACGAGGTCGGTGCCGTCCGGCCCCGGGCGCCGGAACTGCTGGTGGCTATGGCCGAAGACGATCGTCCGCCCGTGGACGCCGGCGAGCAGGCGCTCCTCGTCGTCCTGCGGCTCGGGCGCGAAGCTCTCGACGTCGGAGAGCGGCGAGCCGTGCACGAAGAGCATCCCGTCGAGCTCTGCCTGCGGCGGGAGACCGTACAGCCGGTCGACGTCTTCCTCCGGCAACTGGCCGCGGAAGAGGTCGTAGACCTCCATCACCTCCGGCCGGTCGAGCGGCGGCTCTCGCAGCCAGCGCTCGCCGTTCCCACGGATCCAGGTCGTGTTCGGCAACTCGCGCAGGCGCGCGAGCGTCTCCCCCGGCCACGGGCTCGGCGTGCCGTAGTCCCCTCCCAGGAGGAACCGGTCGCCGCCGGCGCCTTCCGCCTCGGCGAGGACGGCCTCGAGCGCGGGCAGATTCCCGTGGATGTCGTAAAGAACGACTAACACGGCTCCGGCTTCCCTTCGGGATGGGATACCGTGCGCCCGCTGCAATGCCGGACAGTGGCGTGATCTCCGTGGTGCTGGCGGACGACGACGAGGAGTACCTCGAGTCCCTCCGCGCGCTCGTGGAGAAGCAGCCGCGACTCCGCGTCGTCGCCGTCGCGCT
>DASTWB010000052.1:0-4428 GCA_035758725.1 Gaiellaceae bacterium | reverse complement strand
CCACCGGTGCCGGCGGAGCGGCCGCAGCCGACGAGGGCGACCACCGCGAGCGCCGGCGCGAGCACCTTCACGAGCCGGGCCACGGCTACGGAGCGTCCGCCGCGTGGGAGAAGACCCGGACGGGGCGGAGCTCCGCGAGCGCGACGGCCCAGTCCGGTGGGTGCCCGTGCCGCTCGATCCAGTCCGGCCGGATCGGCTCGAACGCAGCTGCGAACGCCTCCCCTTCGTGCAGCACGACCGGTCCTTCCGCGGTGAGCGCCCGGTGCGGCGGGTCGGTGCCGGGCTCGTCCTCGTCGCGCTGGCCCTCCATCACGACGAGCGACGCCCAGGGTGTCGTCCGGAGGTTCCGCAGGCGGAGACCGCTCACCGTCGCGAACCAGAGCGCGTCGGAGCCGAGCACGAATGCGACCGGCGCCGCATGGGCCCGGCCGTCGGCTCGGCCGGTGGCGAGGACGCAGTAGCGATTCCGCCGTAGGAGGCCTGCGATCTGCGCCTCGTCGAGCGCGTCGTGCTCCGGCCACGCCGACTTGAAGCCGGCGGTCGCCTCCGCGTAGCTCTCCCGCTGGATCTCCGCAAGGACGGCGGCGCCGGCGCTCAAGGCCGGAGCACGGCGCGGCGCGGCCCGGCCGTGAACCCGGCCTCGACGAGGAGCACCATGGCGTCCGTCTCCCCCACCGGCTCGCCGTCGAAGCGCTCGACGGCCAGCCGCTTCGTCCCCCGGCGGCTCTTCACGTGACCCACGAGCGCCGCCAGCGCCGGGCGCAGCCACTCCGGATCGGGATCTCGAAGCGGCACGAGCGTCTTGCCGCCGCGCTCGACGAAGAGCACCGCCTCGCCGCCGATCAGCACCACGAAGGCGCCGGCGACGCGCGCCGCCCGCGCGCCCGCCCTCCTGGGCCACGAGAGTGCGGCGCCGTACGGCTGCGCCGGATCGGCGGCCGGGAGGACCGTCACCTCGTCCGCCGGCTCGTCGTCCCTCGGCCGCAGCTCGCGGAGCCGCTCCACGGCGCCGCCGAGCGCGAACTGGGCTCCTCCGAGACCCTCGACGAAGTAGCCGCGGCGGCAGAGGCCCAGCGTCTCCAAGGCCTTCAGCTCTCCGTAGACCGCGGAATAGCCGCCTGCGATCCCCTCGGCCCGGACGCCGTCGCGCGTGACGATCCCCTGCCGCTCGAGCAGGAGCTCCGCGAGCGCCCGCGCGTCGCGCTCGCCTGCGAACAGCCGGTCGGTCGGCGACCACCGTCCCTGCGTCGCGGTGATCGCCGTCGCGCGGCGGCGGGAGAAACGGCGGGGCCGCCGCTCCGGCTTCGGCACGCCGTACCGCCGTCCGGCGCGCAGCGGCGTCCAGGCGTCGTTCGTCACCTCGCCGGCCCAGACGAGCTCCCAGAGCGCCGGCAGCGCCTCCTCCGCCTCGAGCGACGTCGCCGCCAGCAGGTCGAACCAGAACTCGGCGCTCTTCGCCAGCGCCTCGCGGATCCGGTCGTGCGCCTCGCCCTCCGGCCGCTCGATCCCGTCCGGCTTCCCGAGCACAGCGGCGTCTTCCCTGAAGTAGACGGCGACCCGGTCGAGGCCGGCGCCCACCCAGACGAGCTCGCCGGTCCCGCAGAGCTGGTCGAGCTGTGCCGGGACGTAGTTCGGCACCCGGCGCGGCAGCACCTCGGACTCCCAGAGCGCGACCGGCAGGGCCAGCCCCTGGAGCGGGACGAGAGCCTCGCGGAGGGTCGCCCGCCGGTCGATCCCGTGCCAGCCGGGCAGGAAGCGGGCGAAGGCCACCTGCTCGACCGGCTCGACCTCCTTGCGGAGAGCGGCCAGCGAGGCCCGGCGGATCCGCCGCAGGACGTCTGGGTCGCACCACTCGCGCTCGGTGCCGCCGGGCCGGAGCTCCCCGCGGACGAGCTTGTCCGCGCGCTCCAGCGCGGCCAGCTCGGCCTCCGCGCGCTCGGCGTCGATGCCGAACCGCTCGGCGGCCTCGCGAGTGGTGAACGGGCCGCGGCCGCGCGCGTACCGCGCGAGGAGCGAGCGGAGCGGGTCCTCGGTGGACTCGAGGAAGGCGTCGGGCAGCCCGCTCGGCGGCATCGCGCCGAGGGCGTCGCGGTAGCGGCCCGCGTCCTCGGCCGCGATCAGCCGCTCCTCGCCCGCCACCCGGATCCGCACGGCCCGCCGCTCGGCCTCCAGGACCGCCGCGTGCGCCTCGTCGAACTCGCCCGGCCGGAGATCGCCGCGCCGGAGCAGGAGGTCGTGCAGCCCGTCGGCGTCCTTCGCGTCCCCGGCGAGCGACGTCTCGACCTGGTCGAGCGCTCCCGGGTCGAGGAGGTCGCGAAGCTCCTCCTGCCCGAGCAGCTCCCGGAGCAGGTCGCGGTCGAGCGACAGCGCCTGCGCCCGCCGCTCGGCGGGAGGCGTGTCGTCCTCGTACATGTACGTCGCGATGTAGTCGAAGAGGAGCGAGGCCGAGTACGGCGAGGCCGAGGCGCTCTCGACGTCCACGACGTCGATCTGCCGCGTCTTCACGCCGTGCAGGAGCCGCTTCAGCGCCGCCAGGTCGAAGACGTCCTGCAGGCACTCGCGGAACGTCTCGAGCATGACCGGGAACGACCCGTACCTCTTCGCCACCTGCAGCAGGCTCTGCGCCTTCAGCCGCTGCTGCCAGAGCGGCGTCCGCTCACCGGGACGCCTGCGCGGGATCAGCAGGGCGCGGGCGGCGTTCTCCCGGAAGCGGGCGCCGAAGAGCGCCGTCCCGTGGAGCTCGGCCATCACGAGCTCGTCGATCGCGTCCGGGTCGAGGACGAGCTGCTCCGTCGGCGGGGGCGCGTCCGAGTCCGGGAAGTGGAAGGCGATGCCGTCGTCCGACCACAGGACGTGGGCGTCGACGCCGAGGGACTCCTGGAGCCGTGCCGACGCCGCGAGCGCCCAGGGCGCGTGGACGCGGGCGCCGAACGGCGTCAGGACGCAGACGCGCCAGTCGCCGATCTCGTCGCGGAAGCGCTCGACGACGATCGTGCGGTCGGACGGGACGGCGCCGGTCGCCTGCTCCTGCTCCCGGAGGAACGTCATCAGGTTCTTGGCCGCGAGCGGGTCGAGCGAGTACTCCGTCCGGAGCCGCTCGTCGGCCTTCTCGTCGGGAAGCGACGCCAGCTCGCGCGAGGCCTTGCCGATCGCCTCCCCGAGCTCGTAGGGCCTGCCCGGCCCCTCGCCCTTCCAGAACGGGATCGCGCCGGGCACGCCGGGCGCCGGCGAGACGAGGACGCGGTCACGCGTGATCTCCTCGATCCGCCACGTGGAGGCGCCGAGCATGAAGGTCTGGCCCGCGCGGGCCTCGTAGACCATCTCCTCGTCCAGCTCGCCGACCCGCCCGCCGCCGTCCACGAGGTGGACGCCGAACAGGCCGCGGTCGGGGATCGTGCCTGCGTTGGTCACCGCCAGCCGCGCCGCGCCGCCCCGCCCCCTGATCACGCCGGCCGTCCGGTCCCAGACGATGCGCGGCCGCAGCTCCGCGAACTCGTCCGAGGGGTACCGGCCGGCGAGCATGTCGAGGACGTTCTCGAGCTGGACGCGGGAAAGGTCGGCGAACGGGTAGGCGCGCTTCACGAGCTCGTGGAGCTCCGCGACCTCGATCTCCTCCTGCGACGCGATCGCGACGACCTGCTGGCCGAGGACGTCGAGCGGGTTGCGGGGGATCTGCGTCTCCTCGATCGCCCCTTCCTTCATCCGGCGGACGACGACAGCGGACTCGAGCAGGTCGGCCCGGAACTTCGGGAAGACGCGTCCCTTGGAGACGGACTCGAGGTCGTGGCCGGCCCGGCCGATCCGCTGCAGGCCCCGGGCGACCGACTTCGGCGACTCGACCTGGACGACGAGGTCGACGGCGCCCATGTCGATCCCGAGCTCGAGCGACGAGGTGGCGACGAGGCACGGGATCTCGCCGCGCTTCAGCAGCTCCTCGACCTCGAGGCGCTGCTCGCGGGCCAGCGAGCCGTGGTGGGCCCGCGCGATCTCCTGCTCGGCCAGCTCGTTCAGCCGCAGCGCGAGGCGCTCGGCGAGCCGGCGGTTGTTGACGAAGACGATCGTCGAGCGGTGACCCTGGACGAGCTCGAGCAACCGTGGGTAGATCGAGGGCCAGATCGACTGCCCGCGTGACTCGCCCCCGGTGCCGAGGAGGTCGGTGATCTCCGCGTTGATGCCCGGCTCGCGCATGTCCTCGAGCGGGACGACGACCTCCACGTCGAGCTCCTTCGACCGGCCGGCGTCGACCAGCTCGATCGGGCGGCCGCCGGAGACGAACCTGCCGATCTCCTCCATCGGCCGCTGGGTCGCGGAGAGCCCGATCCGCTGGAACGGCTCGCCGGTGAGGCGCTCGAGCCGCTCGACGGTCAGCGCGAGATGCGCTCCGCGCTTCGTCCCGGCGACGGCGTGCACCTCGTCCAGGATCAGCGT